>JAICZB010000289.1 GCA_025933895.1 Thermoleophilia bacterium | reverse complement strand
GTCGAGCAGGAGCAGCACCTCGAGCTCGCGGGCGGAGAGGACCGACGCGATGCGGTCGGGCACGCCCGAGCCGCGGCCGCCGGCGCGTACCTGGTCGAGCAGCCGGCGCGCCACCGGGCCCGATAGGGCGGCGTCGCCCTGAACGACGCCCTCGAGAAACTCCGCGATGCGATCGGGCGACTCCGTCTTGAGCAGATAGCCGGCCGCGCCGCCGCGAATCGCGGCGAGCAGGTTCTCCTCGGTGCCCGAGGCGGTGAGGACAACGACCTCGCAGCCGGGCGCGGCCTCGCGGAGGCGCGGGAGGGCGGTCAGGCCGTCGAGGCCGGGCATCAACAGGTCGAGGAGAACGAGGTCGGGCTGTGTCTCGGCCGCGGCCGCGATCGCCTCTTCCCCGTCCGCCGCCAGCCCGGCGAGCTCGAAGCCGTGGGAACGCAGCAGCGCCGCGAGCGCCTCCCGGGTGAGGGGGTGGTCGTCGACGACGAGAACGCGTGCCGGCACGTTTCCCTTATCGGCAGCAACGCTTCTGCCGACAAGACCCATGTGAGAAGACAGCGAACGCAGCTGCAGGCGTGGTTGTGGGGCGAAGTCGTCCTGTCCGGGCTGCTCGCAGCGAGCCTGGCGCTCCTCCTCTGGTTTCCGACCCTGCGTACGCAGTACGACGGGCCGCAGCTGCTGCTCGTGCTCGAGACGATCATGGCGCTCGCCGGCGTCCTCGTCGCGCTGCTCGCGGGCGCACGATTCTCCGTCGTCGGCGAGCGAACCGATCTGCTGCTCGCCGCCGGCTTCCTCATCTGGTCGCTCTCCACCGCCGCGTTCGCCGTCGTCCCTGCGCTCGGCAGCGCCTCACTCGATCGCGCTGACGGGTGGGCCGCCCTCGCCGGCGGCATCGCCGGCCAGAGCCTCGTCGCCCTCGCGCCGTTCGTCGGCGGCCGCAGCCGTGCCCGTGACCGCGCGCTCGGCGACGCCGTGCTCGCGGCCGCGGTCGCACTCGCCGCCGTTTGGCTCCTCCTCCGGGCGCACGGCAGCGCGCTCCCGGCGCTGACCGCGGTGCCGGGAGCGTCCGCCGCACCTCCCGGACTTGCCTCCGCGCTCGCGGTGCAGGCGCTGATCAACCTCCTCGCCGTCGTCGGCTGGGGCCGCATGCTCGCGAGGACGGGAGACGACCTCGCCCGGTGGCTCGCGCTCGGCTTCACGCTTCTGCTCTTCGCGGCGCTCCATCTCGTGTTCGCCCCGCCGCAGGGGATGATGTACGTCGCCGCCGGCGACTACCTGCGCCTCCTTGCCTTCGCGGTGATGCTCGTCGGCGCCTGGCGCGCGATCCGCTCGGCGGAGCTCGGACGTGCGGTCGCGGAGGAGCGTGCCCGTGTCGCGCGCGAGATCCACGACGGGCTCGCGCAATACCTGTTCGCGATCTCGACCCACGCCCAGATGCTCGAAGCGGGGATGCCGCTCGAGGAGGTCGGGCCGCAGCTCAAGGAAGCCGCCGGGCTCGCGCAGCAGGAGGCGCGGTTCGCGATCCTCGCGCTTTCCTCGGCGAGCGGCACCGCCCCGTTCGACTCCGCGCTGCGCCGCTACGTCGAGTTCCTGACAGCGGACGGCGAGCTCGCGGTGGACCTCGAGATCGACCCTGCGATCCGCCTTGCGCCGGACGAGCAGATCGAGATCTTCCGCATCGTCCAGGAAGGGCTCGGCAACGTCCGTCGCCACGCGAACGCCACCAAGGCCGACGTCGTGATCGGCCGGCGGGCCTCCGGCGAGCGGTTCGTGGCCATCGAGGACGACGGTGAAGGCTTCCCGTCCGGGGGCGAGACCGCGGGCCAGGGATTGCGGAACATGCGCGATCGCGCGTTCTCGATCGACGGCGGCTTCAGCGTTCGCAGCACGCCCGGCCTAGGCACGGCGCTCGAGGTCGTTCTGCGCGCGTAAAGCGCGCTTTCCAACAGCTGCCGCGCTGCTTAGAGTCCCGAACGGTGGGTCGGTTGCTCGTGTCGTCGCTCGTCATGGCGCTGTGTTGCGGACTGGCGTCGGGCGCAGCCGCGGCCAAGAGGAGGCCCAGGCCGCAAGAGCACCTCACGATCTTCTCCGACTCGGTCGGCGCAGCGCTGAACTGGGACTCGACGGCGAAGCGGATCGTCGAGCACGGCAACCACGTCCTCTTCGAGCTTCATCCGTGCGGCCGCCTCGTCCAGGTGGGCTGCGTCACGCCTCCGCCGCCGAGCGTCCTGGGCGCCGTGCGTGCACTCGGAAGGAGGATCGGGCCGACCGTCGTCGTCTTCCTGGGCTACAACGACTCGCCGCTGATCTACCGCAACGGCATGCCCGTCGTGTTGAGGGCGATGCGGAGGCGCGGCGTCAAGCACGTCATCTGGCTCACGCTCCGTGCGCTGAACAAGCAGTACGTCGACATCAACGAGGCGATCTACGCCGCCGAGCG
>JAICZB010000007.1 GCA_025933895.1 Thermoleophilia bacterium | reverse complement strand
GGTGCGATGGTCGAGTGCGAGTCAAGGACGCAGGAAGCGTGAATAGCAGCGCTATTCGCGCGACCGAGGACGCAGGATCGCGCCGACCAGCGCGGCCGGACAGTCCGTGCTTCATTTCGATGCGAGTTCTTAGCCGCAGGCGCTTCCCCGCTCCCGGACGCGCGCCATAGGCGCCCGTCCCGGCGGGCAAGAATCTCAGCACGGAGCGTTCGCGAGACCGCGCTCTCGCGGACGCGGAGTTCGTTCCTACCGCGAGCGAAGCGTCAGCTTCGCTCGCGAGCGTCAGTCGCCCCAGTCGAAGTCGCGGGCGCCGCCGTTGCCCCAGAAGGCGGACTCCTCGATCGCCGGCACGGTCGCCTCCCGCGTCTCCGCGGTGACGTCCTCGACCGACTCGTCGCCCGGCCAGACCGCGACGTTTTCGAGGCTCTCGTCGCTGAAGTCCGGGTCGACGCCGTCCATCGTCTCCTCGATTCGCGCCTGCTCCTCGCTCTTGAAGAGCGGGTGGTTCTCGAACGTGTCGTCCTTGTAGTGATCGATCGGCATCGCGCCTCCCAGACGCGCGTTCCGCTCCTTCAGGTCGAGGTGTTCCTTGATCACCTGCGCGAAGATAGACGGTGTCTCTACCGGCATAAACGTGTCCTCCCGTGGGTCGTGCTCGTCGTCCGCGGCATGATAACCGGGATAGCAGCGGTTTCTCGGGTCGAGCGTGTCAAAGCGCGGCAGGCACGGCTCGCTCGACCCGGTCCCTCCCGGCGCGCTTCGCGCGATAGAGAGCGCTGTCGGCGGCATCGACGAGCTGCTCGGTGTTCGACTGTCCCGCGTATTCGGCCACGCCGAAGCTCGCCGTCACGCGGAGGCCCGGAGCGCTCGCGATCGCCCGGTGGGCGAGAGCGATGCGGACGCGGTCGGCGAGCTGCGACGCACCCTCCTCGTCGGCGCCGGGCAGCAGGAGCAGGAACTCCTCGCCGCCCCAGCGTCCGGCCACATCGGACTCGCGGAGCGTCTCGCGGAGCACGTCGGCGAAGACGCGCAGAACCTCGTCCCCGACCGCGTGGCCGTGCACGTCGTTCACGTCCTTGAATCCGTCGAGGTCGGCGAGGACGACCGAGAGCGGGGTCTCGAGGCGCTGCGCACGGGCCGCCTCGGCATGGAGGGCGTCGGAAGCTGCCCGGCGGTTCGCCAGCCCGGTCAGGCCGTCGACAAGGGCCTGACGCTCGACCATCCCGTGCAGGCGAGCGTTCTCGAGTGCGACCACGGCGTGCGCCACGAGCGACGCGGCGTTCATCCGCTCCTCCTTGCCGAACGAGTCGCCGACGAGCTCGAGCGTCCCGAACCGCTCCCCCGAGGCGATGAGCGGGAGCACGAGCCGCTCGCCGTCTGCGTCTGCGTCGCCGGTGACGACGACCGCGCCGTCGGCCGACGTGATCCGGCCGGCCCGCGCGGAGGTCGCCTCGACGGCCGCTGCCGCGACGACGCGGAGGAGCTGCTTCGCGTCGTGGGTCGCCGCGAGCGCCTCTCCGAAACGTGCCAAGGCCTCGCGCGCCCGCGCCCGCTCGGCCTCGAGCTCGGCAAGCCGCGCCTCGAGCTGCGTGGCCATGTCGTTCAGCGCATCCCCGAGTGCCGCGAACTCGTCCCGCCCGCGGACGGGCACGCGCTCGCCCAGGCTCCCGCGTGCGATTCCCCGCGCGGCGGTCGCGAAGCGGCGGAGGTTTCTCACGATCGACCGACCCTGCAGGTAGGCGACGACGCCGACGAGGGCGAGGCACGCGAGCAGGCCCACGAGGAGTCGGTCGCGCGCCCGCGCGTCGGCCGCGTCGACCGACGCCTTTCGCGTGAGGACGGCGAGGCGCGCGGTGGGGGTTCCCGGCAGCGCCGGCGCGACGAATGCGCGGTACTGCGTGCCTGCGAGCCGGACTGTCGCGCTCCGACCGACCGCGACGGGGACGTGCCCGTGGAGCGACGGCGACGACGCGGCGATCTGCGCTCCTTCGAGCAGGACGAGGACGTCGCCCGAGTCCAGGACGGCGTCGCGCCGCAGGCGTTCGACGAGCGTGGTGCTCAGAGGGATCGTCGCCACGACCTCTCCCAGGCGTCGCGCGCCGGCCACCACGTCGACGGGAAGCCGAGCCGCGAGACGCGGTGCCGCACCAACGCGAAGGCCGCGGGCACCGACCACGTAGAACGACGGCTTGCCGGAGAGGATCCGACGCAACGCGCCGCGGTCGCGGCGCTCGAGAGCACGCTGCAGCGGCCGGGAGCGTGCGACTCGCTCTACCTGCGCCTGCGCCCGGTCGGCCTGCTCCGAGTAGAGCGCCAGCGCGGCGCGGAGCCCCGCCTCCTGACGCAGGGTGACCTGCCGTGACTCGCCGGCCCCGGCCACCGTGCTGAGCCCCCAGTACGTCGCCGCCATCGGGACGAGAGAGAGCAAGACGAAGTAGGCGACGAGCTTCAGCTTGAAGCTGCTCAGCTAGGCCCCCCGGATCTCAAGCGAACGCCCCCTCCTGCCGATAGTCCCTATGGGAGTTGGTGTCGGCAGGAGGAGGGGACAACATGAGCCGTAAGGAGAGGGCGATCGCAGCACTCCTGCTCGCGGTCGCCGTAATCGGTGGCGCCCTGATCCCGCGTCTGCTTGCCTCGCCATCGGCTCCGCTCGGCATCGCGCTCGGCCCCGGTCCCGGCCGCAGCGTCGTCCAGGCGCCGGCACTCCCCAAGGCACCGCGTCACCGTTCCGCCCGGTTGAACGTGTCGCCGCAGACCGCAGTCCAGCCCTCTCCAGTCCTACCGAGTGTTCCTGCGCCGGCCGCGCATCAGAATTCCGCCCCGCCGGCCAAGCCGCCGATCCATCCTCCGTCGCCGCCGTCTCCACCGTCGGCCCCTCCGCCTCCGCCCTCGCCTCCTCCGCCGTCGCCGCCCCCTCCGACGACGAACCCGTCTCCGCCTCCCAAGCTGATGCCGCTCGCCCCGACTCGGCCGGGGAACGGCTACGGCGACAAGAACCACACCCACACCGGGCCACGAGGTCACTCCGACCGGCCCGCGACCGCGGCCAAGCCTGCCCGGCGCAGCCACGGCGCCGATCTGCCAGGATCAGGGCATGGCCGGAAAGCTCCGCAAGCTCCGCCCCACGCCGTGGGCGCTCACCATCGCGGCGTGGGACATATGGCGGCGCCTGCCTCCGCAGCAGCAGCGCATGCTCATGAAGCTCGCCCGAAAGCACGGCCCAAAGCTCGCGGCCCGCGCGGCGAAGGCCGCCACGGCGCGCACCCGCCGCAGCAAGTAACGCACGGCCACTCCAAGAGCCACGACGGTCACGCATCCTCCGGTCACGGCCACTCCAACGGCCACCAGACCCAGCCGACTACCTCCGGCCAGAGCCAGAGCACGGCCGTCCCTCCTGCCCCCGCCCCGACCAGCAGCGACCACGGCCAGGGCAACGACAACGGTCAGCAAGGCCAGGGAGGCAGCCATGGCAACGGCCACGGCAAAGGTGGCTAGGAGCCCGGCCTTCTAGACGCCGAGCGCGGCCCGGACGATCCTGTCCTGCTCGCGCAGGTGCGCCGTCGGATAGCCCTCGCTCGGGCTCGCGCGCCACGGCCGGCCGATGTAGAGGAGCGGCACGTCCTCCGGCTTCGTCTCCTCGAGCCGGTGGCGGAGCGCACGCCACGCGCCCATGTTCTGCGGCTCCTCCTGCGCCCACACGACCTCACGCAGGTTCGGATAGGCGGCGACGACCGCCTTGATGCGCTCGATCGGGAACGGATAGAGCTGCTCGATCCTGGCGACCGCAACGCCGGGCCGGTTCGCCCGCTCCTCGTGGCCGGCGATGTCGTAGTAGACCTTCCCCTGGCAGAGCACGAGCCGCTCGACGCGCTCCCGTTCGGGATTCGGGTCGTCGAGGACGGGCCGGAACTCGCCGCTCGCCAGATCCTCGAGCGTCGAGCCCGCTTGCTTGAAGCGCAGGAGGCCCTTCGGCGTCATCACGACGAGTGGCCGCGCGGTCGCGTCGAGCGCCTGGCGCCGCAGCAGGTGGAAGTACTGGGCCGACGTCGTGCAGTTCGCGATCCGCAGGTTCTCCTGCGCCGCGAGCTGGAGGAAGCGCTCGAGTCGGGCGCTCGAATGCTCGGGCCCGTTGCCCTCGTAGCCGTGCGGCAGGAGGAGCGTGAGCCGCGTCGACTCCCGCCACTTCGAGAGGCCGGCCGCGATGAACTGGTCGATCACGATCTGTGCCCCGTTGACGAAGTCGCCGAACTGGGCCTCCCAGAGCACGAGCGCCTCCGGCGCCGCCGCGGCGTAGCCGTACTCGAAGCCGACACACGCGTACTCCGACAGCGGCGAGTTGTAGATCTCGAACGCCGCCCCGGCGTCGTCGAGATGCTGGAGCGGCGTGAAGGTCGCCCCCGTGGTGACGTCGTGGAGGACGTCGTGCCGGTGGGAGAACGTCCCGCGCTCGGTGTCCTGTCCGGTGAGCCGGATCGGGATCCCCTCGACGAGGAGCGACGCGAACGCGAGCGCCTCCGCCTGGCCCCAGTCGATCCCGCCATTCGCGAGCGTCTCTCGCCGGCGTTCGAGCTGGCGCATGAGCTTCGGATGCGGCGTGAAGCCGTCGGGAACGCGGAGAAGCTGCTCGTTGAGGGAGCGCAGGCGGTCGGCTGCGACGGCCGTGACGACGTCGTCGCCGGTGGCGGCCGGGACATGCGTGTCGTCGCGCGGCGCCGGCTCGGGTTGGCCGAACGTCTCCTTCAGCGCCTCGTGCGCCCGGCGCAGCTCCGCGACGACGTCCTGGTCGAGCTGGTCGGCCTGCTCCTGCGTGAGGTCGCCCTCGGCGACGAGCCGGGCGGCGAACTGCTCGCGAGCGGTGGAGTGATCCTCGATCGCGGCGGCGAGGAGCGGCTGCGTGTACGCGGCCTCGTCCTGCTCGTTGTGGCCGTGCCGCCGGTAGCCGACGAGATCGACGACGACGTCGTGGCCGAAGCGGCGCCGGTAGGCGAGCGCCAGGCGGATCGCGGCCAGTGCCGCCTCGGGGTCGTCAGCGTTGACGTGGACGATCGGGATGTCGAAGCCCTTCGCGAGGTCGCTCGAGTAGCGCGTCGAGCGTCCGCTCTCCGGATCGGTCGTGAAGCCGACCTGGTTGTTCGCGATCAGGTGGAGTGTGCCGCCGGTCGAGTAGCCCGCGAGCGCCTGGAGATTCAGCGTCTCCGGAACGCTCCCCTGGCCGGCGAACGACGCGTCTCCGTGGATGAGGACCGGGAGGGCGACGCTCGGATCGTGGTAGCCCTGCCGCGAGGAGCGGTCCGTCTGCTCCGCCCGCGCCCGACCCTCGACGACGGGGTCGACCGCCTCCAGATGGCTCGGGTTGGAGACGAGCGTGATCGTGATGTCGCCGGTCGGCGTCGACCGTGTCCCCTGCGCGCCGAGGTGGTACTTGACGTCGCCGCTGCCTCCCTCCTCGCTCGAGACGACGGCCTCGATCGTCCGCTCGCCCTCGAACTCGCGCAGGATCGTCTCGTACGGCCGCCCGACGACGTGCGCGAGGACGTTCAGCCGGCCGCGGTGCGCCATCCCGACCACGACCTCGTGCGCACCGCCCGCGGCGGCGAGCTCGATCGCCTCGTCGAGCATCGGGATCATCACGTCGAGCCCCTCGACGGAGAACTGCTTCTGCCCGAGGAACGCTCGCTGCAGGTAGCGCTCCATCCCGTCCACCTGGCTCAGTCGCCGGAGCAGCCGTACGCGCTCGTCGCCCGTGAGCGTCCGCCGGTAGCGCCCCGACTCGATCGCCTTCCGCAGCCAGACGCGCTCCTCGTGGTCGGAGATGTGCTCGATCTCGTAGGCGATCGTCCCGGTGTACGTCTCGAACAGGCGCGGCAGCGCGTCGGCGAGCGTCTCGCCCTCGACGTGGAGGCGGAGGAGCGATGCGGGGATGCGAGCCTGCAGCTCGGGCGTCAGCTTCGGAATCAGTCGCTCGGGCTCGAGGGCGGGGTCGCCGGGCGGCTCCGAGCCGAGCGGGTCGAGCCGGGCCGCGAGGTGGCCGTGCATCCGGATCGCCTTCACGAGCGCCATCGACGCGGCGACGCCGCCGAGGAGCTCCGGGTCGGCGGCCGTCTCCGCCGGAGCAGGCGCGGGTGCAGGCGTGGCGGCCGGAGCCGGTGCGGCCGCTACCGGAGCGGTGTGCCCGTCTCCGTCTCCATCGGCGGCGGCGCGCTCGAGCAGGCGCGCGAGGCCGGGCTGCCGGCGCAGAAGCACCTCCGGCTCGCTCTCGAACAGGTCGCGCCATTCCTCCGGGACGGCGCCCGGGTTGTCGAGGTACTGCTCGAGGAGCAGCGCTGCGTAGCCGGTGTTCAGCCCGTCGACGTCGGGACGTTCCATGTCTTCCCGTTGTAGCAGCGGCGCGTCGTTACCAGAGCGCGTGGCTCGTGGCCACGGCGACCGTGAGCCCGAGGAACAGGCAGCCGGTGCAGATCAGCACGGCCGCGAGCTGCAGGCGACCTTTCCCGGCCCCCATGCCCGACGCGATGAGCGCGACCGCGAGCGAGGGGAGGATCAGCCGGAGCGGATGCCAGGCGATCCCGACGAGACTCACGAAGATCGCGACTGCCGAGAGGAAGCCGGCGACCGTCTCGGACGAGCCGCGGCCGCTGCGCTCGTGGAGGATCTCGCCTTCGGCGTTCAACGGTCGGCGATCCTATCGGCGCGCGCAGCGGCGGCGCGGGCCGTGCGGGCGTAGACCCGGGCGGGACCTCCGTGCGGCCTCGGCGGCCGGCGGCGCGAGCGCCGGCGGAGGTGGTCGTAACCGGGCGGCGGCGGGTCAGGCGTCACGCGAACGCCTGCCGGCCCGCCCCGTCCACGGGGCTCCGCCTTGATCGCAAACCAAACCACGTAGCAGAGGTATGCGATGGGGATCTTGAGGATCACCATGAGGAAGACGAGCTCCCAGAGCGTGTCCGGCGCCTTCACGTCCCTGAGTCTACCCAGCAGGGCTGTCCAAAACCCGAACGCGTTACCGATCCGAAAGCCGCGGCAATAGCAACGCCATGAGCCACGACCAACTTCGCGCACTGATGGAGCACGCCGAGGAGACGGGCTGCGTGAACCTCTCGGCGTTCACCCAGCTCCTGACCGAGCTCGACCTCGACGACGAAGAGGTCTCGTCCCTCTACGAGCAGTTCGACGAACGCGGGATCGAGCTCACCGACGACTGCAGCCTGCCGGACGTCACCGAGACGCACTTCTCCAACGAGGCCGTCGCCGCGATGACGACGGACTCGCTCCAGCTCTTCCTCAACGAGGCCGGCCGCTACCCGCTGCTGACCGCCGCAGAAGAGGTCGAGCTCGCCAAGCTGATCGAGCGCGGCGACGGAAGGGCGAAGGACCGGATGATCAACTCGAACCTCCGTCTCGTGGTCTCCATCGCGAAGAAGTACCAGGGCCACGGGCTCTCGCTGCTCGACCTGATCCAGGAAGGGATCATCGGCCTGATCCGCGCCGTCGAGAAGTTCGACTGGCGCCGCGGCTACAAGTTCTCGACCTACGCGACCTGGTGGATCCGCCAGGCGGTGCAACGCGGAGTCGCGAACAAGTCGCGCACGATCCGGATCCCCGTCCACATCGTCGAGCGCGAGCAGAAGATCGCGCGTGCCGAACGGGAGCTGACGCTCAAGCTCGAGCGTTCGCCGACGGACGACGAGGTGGCGAAGAAGGCGAAGCTCTCCCCCAAGCACGTGCGTGAGGTGCGCGGAGCGGCCCGGACGGTGGCGAGTCTCGACAAGCCGCTCGGCGACGAGAGCGACACCGCGTTCGGGGACATCGTCGCCACCGACAAGAGCGACGTCGAGGAGGAGGTCGTCGTCGGCCTGAGCGAGCACCTGCTGCGGGCTGCGGTCGCGAACCTGCCGGAGCGCGAGCAGCAGGTGATCAAGCTCCGCTACGGGCTGGACGGCGACCGCGATCCGATGTCGCTGGAGACGATCGGCCGCGAGATGGGCCTGACCCGCGAGCGCGTGCGCCAGATCGAGACGCAGGCACTCGAGCGACTCGCGCGGGAGCGCGAGATCGCCGCCCTAGCTCCGGCCTGACGACCGGTAGCAGCTACTGCACGTCTTTGTAACTGCTACCAGGGGCTTCGTTGAGCCATCGCGGCGTCGGACCGTTACGGTTTCGTGACGGTAGCTGCTACCGGCCGTGGGGCGGTTTCATGCGCTCGCGGCGGCCCACGTATTCAAGGCCTCGACGACGTAGCGGAGGCGCCGACCTGCTTCCGTGAGCCGGTACTCGACGTGGGGCGGGCGGGTGTCGAAGACCCGCCGCTCGAGCACTCCGGCCTCCTCGAGCTCGGTGAGGCGCGCCGCAAGCGTCCGCGGCGGGATGCCCTCGAGCGTCTGCTTGAACTCGTTGAAGCGAACGGCGCCGGCCTCGGCGGCCGCCCACAGGATCGCGAGCGCCCAGCGCCGCCCGAGGAGATCCGCCGCGCGGGCGACCTCCTCGGGCAACGGCCGGCAGGAACGGCAGCGCATCCGATCCCCTAGACCGCGTGGAGGCTCGGCTTCGGCTTCGCCTCGAGCGCGTGCTCGAGCACCTCGCCGAGCGTCATCACCGGGTGGAAGCGCATGGCCTCGCGCACGTCCTCCGGCACGTCGTCGAGGTCGGCGCGGTTCCGCTCCGGGATGATCACGTCGGTGAGCCCGGCGGCGTGAGCCGCGAGCACCTTCTGCTTCAGGCCGCCGATCGGCAGCACGCGGCCCTGCAGCGTCACCTCGCCGGTCATCCCGACCGTGTGCCTCACCGGACGCCCGGACAGGAGCGACGCGAGCGCCGTGGTCATCGTGATTCCCGCGCTCGGGCCGTCCTTCGGGATCGCACCCGCGGGGACGTGAACGTGGAACGACCGGTCCTTGAACACCTCCGGATCGATTCCGAGCTCGTCGGCATGCGAGCGGACGTAGGAGAGCGCGATGCGGGCCGATTCCTTCATCACGTCGCCGAGCTGGCCGGTGAGGACGAGTTCGCCGTTGGAGCCGTCCATCGATGTCGCCTCGACGAAGAGGACGTCACCGCCGGTGCCGGTCACGGCGAGTCCGGTCGCGACACCGGGAACCGCCGTCCGCTCCGCCGCCTCCTGGAAGAACTTCTGGCGGCCGAGCGCGTCGCGAACGACGTCGATATCGACCTCGACCGGCGCCTCGACCTGAGCCGCAGCGATGCGCGTCGCGGTCTTGCGCAGCAGGGTGCCGAGCTCGCGCTCGAGCTGCCGGACGCCGGCCTCGCGCGTGTACTCGGAGACGACGAGCTGCAGCGTCTCGTCGGAGACGGAGACCTCGTCCTCGCGCAGCCCGTTCCGCTCGACCTGCCGCGGCCAGAGATAGCCGCGCGCGATCGCCGTCTTCTCGTCGACCGTGTAGCCGTCGAAGCGGATGACCTCCATCCGGTCGAGCAGCGGGCCGGGGATCGTATCGGCGACGTTCGCCGTCGCGATGAAGAAAACCTCGGAGAGGTCGAGCTCCACGTCGAGGTAGTGGTCGCGGAACGAGTGGTTCTGCGCCGGGTCGAGCACCTCGAGCAGCGCCGCGGACGGATCGCCGCGCCAGTCGGCGCCCACCTTGTCCACCTCGTCGAGGAGGATGACCGGATTCATCGTCCCGGCGTCGCGCAGGGCACGGACGAGCCGCCCCGGCAGGGAACCGATGTACGTGCGCCGGTGGCCGCGGATCTCCGCCTCGTCGCGGACGCCGCCCAGCGACATGCGCACGAACTCGCGATTGAGGGCGCGCGCGACCGACTCGCCGATCGACGTCTTGCCGGTGCCGGGAGGCCCGATCAGCGTCAGGATCGCGCCCGATCGCCTGTCGTTCGGGATTCCGCGGTCCTGGCGGAGCTTCCGTACCGCGAGGTACTCGACGATGCGGTCCTTGACGTCCTCGAGGCCCGCATGGTCGGCGTCGAGCACCTCCCGCGCGCTTCTCGGGTCGAGCGTCTCGTCGCTCCGCTTCGACCACGGCACGGCGATCAGCCAGTCGAGGTACGTGCGGATCATCGACGCCTCGCCGCTTGCGTCGCCCATCGTCTCGAGACGGCGCAGCTCGCGCTCGGCGTGCGCGCGCACGTCCTCGGGCATCCCGGCTTCGTCGATCTTCGCCTGGTACTCCTCGACGATCGAGCCCTCGTCGTCGCCGAGCTCCTTGCGGATCGAGTTCATCTGCTGCCGGAGGAACCACTCGCGCTGCTGCTTCTGCGCGCCCTCCTCGACGTCGTCGCGGATGCGGCGCCGCACCTGCAGCTCGGCGAGCCGCTCGCGCTGGAGCGCGAGCGCACGCTGCAGCCGCTCGACGACGTCGACCGTCTCGAGCAGCTCGACGCGCTGTGTGAAGGTGATGTCCGGCGCATAGGCGCAGGTGTCGGCGAGTGCGCCCGCCTCGGTGATCGCGCGCAGGAACTCGCGGACGCGGTCGTCGGCGCCGCGCAGGTCGAGGATCTCCTCGACGACGGCGCGATACTCGCGCTCGAGGTCGCGCGTCTGCACGGGCGGCGGGTTCTCGTCCGGCCGCTCCTCGACCTCTGCGCGTAGCCGGCCGAGCGCGTCGCTGTGAGCGGCGCCGATGGCGCCGCGGTGCAGGCCCTCGAGGCTGACGGCCCGCATGCCGCCGGGAATGCGGACGTGGTCGGTGACCTCGGCGACGGTGCCGACGGCGGCGTACTCGCTCTCGTGACGCGGCACGAGGACGACACGGTCCTCGTCGCCGACGTCGACGGTGAGGGTGACGTTCATGCCCGGGAAGACGACGGTGTCCTCGAGCGGGACGAGCAACAGATCGGTCAAGGCAGCCTCACACTCCAAGCTGTAGTAAGTATCGGAATTGTAGCTACTCAGCCTCGAGCTCCGCAGCCTCGAGAGCCGACTCGAGGTGCGGGTGCTCCTCGACGCGGACGACCCGGCCGTCGCGGACGTGGACGACGGCGGCCCAGCGGCCGAGGAGGTACGACCGGCGGCTCTGCAACGGCCGCTCGTCGGACGGGTCGAGCTCGATCCGGGAGAAGCGCATGCTCACCACCACGCGGTCGGCGAGCCCGATCGCGCGGTCGACCACGACGTGGTAGTTCTCGGCAGCGCGGTCGGCGACGACCTCGAGGACGCGGTCGCGGCTGATGACCACCGCGTCGGACTCCCCCGCCGCCACCCACTCCACATCCGGGTCGAGCATCGACTCGATCGCCTCGAGATCCCCGTCGATGAACGCGTGGTAGCCGCGCAGGAGAATCTCGGCGCTCTCGTGGCTCTCGTGACTCATGCGGTCGAGTGTAGGCGGCTACGCAGCGTCGCTAAACTGGGTCGTCCCAGGGGCCCATAGCTCAGCTGGGAGAGCGTCGCGCTGGCAGCGCGAAGGTCGCCGGTTCGAGCCCGGCTGGGTCCACTCGCGGTGGGTGTTGAACCGGAAGAGTGGCGGGCGCCCGCGCGGCAGCTCCTGACGTTGCGCCGGCTGGAGGTCGCGGCACCTGCGCTCCTCGTCGTGGCCGTGCTGGTGATCGCCGGCGCGTTGTCGGGATCCGGAGTCGCGTACGTCTTCGCAGGCGCTGCCGTCGTCGTCGCCGCGCTGCTGTGGCGCTTCGTCGACCGCCGGTACGGATCCTGGGGCTACGCGGAGCGCGAGGACGACCTGCTCGTCCGGCGCGGCGTGATGTTCGCCCGCCTGTCGGTCGTGCCGTACGGCCGGATGCAGTTCATCGACGTGACGGCGGGTCCGCTCGAGCGCGCTTTCGGGCTCGCGACGGTGCGATTGCATACCGCAGCCGCCGCCACCGATGCACGCATACCGGGGCTGGAGCGGGAGGAAGCGGCCCGCTTACGCGATCGCCTCGCCGAGCTCGGCGAGGCGCAGGCGGCCGGCCTGTGAGCGCAGGACCGCCCGAGGGCTGGCAGCGCCTGCACCCGCTGTCGCCGGTGGTGCGAGGCGGAAGGGCGACGATCGCCATCGCCTTCCTGCTGGCGCCGATCGCCTTCGGTCGCGACACGTTCAGCAACGCGACTCCGCAGCTGGTCATCATCACCGTCCTCGCTCTCGGCGGCTTCGTCTCCTGGCTCGTGACGCGTTGGCGGATCGAGGACGACGACCTGCGCATCGAGACCGGGCTGCTCCGGCGACAGTCCCTGCGGTTCCCGCTGGCGCAGGTGCAGGCCATCGACGTCGTCCGGCCGGGGCTCGCGCGTATGTTCCGCGTCGCCGAGCTTCGCCTGCGGCTGGCGGGAGCGAGCGGCAGCACGGCGCGACTCGCCTACGTCGCCGAGCACGAGGTCGAGCCGCTGCGCGACGAGTTGCTCGCGCTGGCGCGCGGCGCACGTCTCGGGGAGGAGCTGCCGGCCGACGAGGAGGCTGCACCCGCGTCGGAGGAGGAGATCCTCACGGCGGTGGCGACCGGGCCGCTCGTCGCCGCGATCATTCTCGAGAGCGGCTGGCTGATCGCGATCCTCGCGGGGCTAGTCGTAGGCTTCGTCGTTTCGCCCGGCACCGTGTCGGGCGTCCTCGGTGGCAGCGGCTTCGTCTGGCTGCTCAGCATGGCCACCTTCCTCTGGCGCCGCTTCAACCAGCAGTACCGGCTGACCGTCGCCGAACGCGCCGACGGCCTGCACCTGCGCGGCGGCCTCGTGGCGTTGACGGCGGAGGTGATCCGGCCGGGCCGCGTGCAGGCGGTGCGGCTGGTCGAGCCCGTCCTGTGGCGACCGCTCGGCTGGTGCCGGCTCGAGGTCGACATCGCGGGCCGCCAGAAGAAGAAGGGCGAGGGGGAGGCCCAACGGGGTCAACTGCGTACGCTGCTGCCCGTCGGGAAGCGCGCGGTCGCGATCGAGCTCGTCGACCGCCTCGTCCCCGACCGGCCGCGCGAGCTGTCGCCGCCGCCGCGGCGCGTGTTCTGGAAGAGCCCGTTTCGCTACCGCGCGCTCGGCTGGGGCCGAACCGAGACCTATGTCGTGACGACGAGCGGTCGCCTGCGCCGCGCCACCTGCTGGGTGCCGTTCGAGAAGGTGCAGAGCCTTCGCCACGTACAGGGACCCGTGCAGCGGCGACTGCGTCTTGCAAGCGTCCACGTGGACACCGCGGGGCGCGCCGTCCACGCGACGCTGCGCGACCGCGATGCATCCGAGGCCTCCGGCGCGCTCGCCGAGCTGACGAACCTCGCGCGCGCGGCGAGGAGGAGGCCGGCGCTCACCTGACCGCATTGGCGGGTCCGGCCAGGGTCCGTGACAATGCGGCATGTTCGAGATCGGTGGGAGCCTGCGCGAGGCCCGCCTGAAGCGAGGGCTCACGCCCGCCGACGTCCAGAAGGCGATCCGGATCCGCGACCGCTACCTCCAGGCGCTCGAGGAAGAGCGCTGGGAGCTGCTGCCGGGTGACGCGTACGTGAAGGGCTTCCTCCGCACGTACGCCGACTACCTCGGCCTCGACGGAAGCCTCTACGTCGAGGAGTACAACAGCCGCTTCGCGCACCCGGACGAGCAGCCGCAGCTCGTGCCGGAGCGGTTTGCACGGAGGAAGAACCGCGTGGGCGGCGTCGGGTTCCTGCGACCGCTGGTCGCCGTCGGCGTCATCGTCGCGATCGTCGCCGGCTTCACGGCATGGCAGCTCAGAAGCTCATCGGGAGGCAAACAGGGGACGCCGCCCACGACCTCCGGCCGCACCACGACCGCCTCGCAACACACGACACCGAGGAAGACACACAAGAAGAAGCACGTCTCCGTCGCGCTCCCGACCCGCGCCGTGCTCGTCGCGTCGCGCGGCAACTCATGGCTCTGGGTTCGCTCGGGCAGCGCGAGCGGGGCGACCGTCTTCGAAGGCACCCTCCTCCAGGGCAAGTCGTTGCCCGTGAACCTCGGGAGCGGACCAGTGTGGATCCGCATCGGGGACCCGACCAGCATCGACGTCCGCCTTGGCGGCAAGCTCGTGCACGGGCTGCCGACGCAGGTCGGCAACGTGCTCCTCTCGCGGCGCGGTGTGAAAGCCGCCTAGACGGCCGCAGCGTCGACGGCGACGGCCGGCACGTCGCTCCACAGATCCTCGAGCCGGTAGTACTCGCGCGCGTCGGGCGTGAACACGTGCAGGACGACGTCGAGGTAGTCCGCCACGATCCAGGCGCCATCGCGCGTCCCGTCGACGCTCCGCGGAAGCAGCCGCTCGTCCTGCTTCAACCGCGCGTGCACCTCGTCCCATATCGACGCGGTCTGACGCGGGTTGCGCCCGGTCGCGATCACGAAGTAGTCCGTGAACGTGCACTCGGGCCGCATGTCGAGGATGACCACGTCCTCGGCCAGCTTCTCGAGGGCGAGAGCGGCAATACGGCGGGCCTGTTCGAGGGAGGTCAGTGTGGGCTCGTGTCCTCTGATCGCTGGCATCCAGTGTATCTCCGGTTCACGAACGGTAAAGCCCGCGCTCGGCCACGAGTTGCGCCACGGCGGCCGGAACCAGGCCGTCGAGCGGTTCCCCGGCGGTGACGCGGGCCCGGATCGCGGTCGAGGCGCCCGGATTCGGCTCGATCTCGAAGAAGACGACGCGCTCGGGGAGCTCGAGCTGCTCGAGCACCTCGTCGAGCTCGCGCCGCGGGAAGCCGGGGCGCGTGGCGACCGCGATCCGCGTTCGCTCGAGCACCTCCGCCGGCTCGCTCCAGGAGAGGAAGTTGCGGAACTGGTCGGCGCCGATCACGAACACGGGGTCGTCGAAGGCTTCAGTGCGGAGCAGCTCGACCGTGCGCGGATGGGGGTCGAGCCGTATGTCGTCGTGCGGAAAGGCTGCGCGGGCCAGGGCGAGGCGATCTTCGGCCGTGGCGAGAACGGCGCGATGGGCGGGCCGCTCGGCCACGAGGACGACGAGCCGCTCGACGCCGAGCTGCTCTCTCGCGGCGTCGGCGACCGCGACGTGCCCGAGATGAGGCGGGTCGAACGCGCCGCCGTACAGCACTACTCCCATTCGAGCAGCTCCTCCCCCACCTCGACCTCGTCGCCGGCGCGTGCGCCCGCGGCTCGGAGAATCGCCTCGAGCTCGGCCTCAGCCGGCGGCGTCCCCGTGACGCGGAAGCCGCGCTCCGTCCGGTAGACGCGGAACGCCCGCTTCGTGGGCCGCGGCCGGTAGACGAGGAAGTCCACCATCTCGTCGGCGGGCTCGGCCGTCTCCTCGTCCTCCTGCGGCAGCAGCTCGAACAGCGCCTGCCGCAGCTCGTCGAGACCCGCGCCGGTGACGGCGGAGACGCGAAGGACGCGGAGGATCCGCTCCTCCCCGACATCGAACGACGGCGGCTCGGGGCCGAGGTCGATCTTGTTGAGGACGACGACCTGCGGCCGCTCGTCGAGTCCCGCACCGTACGCGGCGAGCTCGGCGTCGATCGTGCGCCAGCGTTCGTCGGCGTCGTCCTCGGCCGAGTCGATCACGTGCACGAGAACGCGGGCGCGCTCGAGATGGGCGAGGAACTCGTGCCCGAGCCCGACGCCCTCGCTCGCGCCCTCGATCAGCCCGGGAACGTCGGCGACGACGAGCTGCCGTCCGTCCGGGGCCTCGACCGTGCCCAGCACCGGCGACAGCGTCGTGAACGGATATTCCGCGACCTTCGGCCGCGCGTTCGAGATCCGGGTCAGGAGCGACGACTTGCCCGCGTTCGGGAGACCGACGAGCGCGGCGTCGGCGAGAAGCTTCAGGCGGAGCTCGATCTCCCGCTCCTCGCCCGGCAAGCCGACCTCGGCGAACCGCGGCGTCTGGCGCCTCGGCCCGGCGAAGTGCTTGTTGCCGCGACCCCCGGCTCCGCCTTCGGCGACGACCACGCGCGCGTCCGGATGCGCGAGATCCGCCACCAGCTCCTCGCCCTCGAAGACCTGCGTCCCGACGGGGACGCCGAGCACCGCGTCCTCTCCCCGCGCGCCGTTCGAGAGACGGCCGCCGCCGATGCCGCCGCGACCCGCCCGAAGCTTCTGGTTCGGCCGGAAGCCGGAGAGGTCGCGCCGCCGCGGATCGGCGACGACCACGACGTCACCGCCGTGACCGCCGTCGCCGCCGTCGGGGCCTCCGCGCGGGACGTACTTCTCCCGCCGGAAGTGGATCGAGCCGTCGCCGCCCTTGCCGGCTATGGCCGTCAGTCGCGCTCGGTCGTGGAACATCGGGGGAAGCGTAGAGTGGCCGGATGGAGGACGAGGTCGGCGTCACTGTCGTCGGGAGCGAGCCGGAAGCGGAGCTCGCGTGTCAGCTGCTCCGCACCGAGAACATCCCCTGCTACTACCGGCCGACGGCCTTCGCCGCCGGCGCCGGCGACGGACTCGCGTCAGGCGGCAGCCCGCGGGAGATCGTCGTCCGCACGGCGGACGCGAGCCGCGCACGAGAGCTGCTCCTGGACTAGTCCTGCTCGACCGAGACGAACCGGCGCTCGCCGCTCGTCCGGAAGGCGACCTTGCCGTCGCGCATCGCGAAGATCGTGTCGTCCTTGCCGATCCCGGCACCGGGGCCGGGGCGGAAGCGCGTGCCGCGCTGGCGGACGAGGATCATCCCCGCCGACACGTCCTGGCCGGCGAAGAGCTTCACGCCGAGCATCTTCGGATTGGAGTCGCGGCCGTTCCGCGATGAGCCGAGTCCCTTCTTGTGCGCCATTACTTCGTCTCCTCGAGTGCCGATTCCAGGGCCGCGAGCGCGCCCTTGCGGGCCTTGCCGGAGCGCTCATGCTCGAGCGTCGCCTCGATTTCTTCGCGGTTCCAGCCGGCAGCTGCTTCGGTGATCTGCGCGATCGTCATCCCCGCGACGTCGGGCCCGGCGGCCGTCGTCTCGCTCGGCTTCTCCTCGGCCTTCGGCTTCGCTGCGGACTTCGCCGCCGCACGCTTCGTCGCCCCGCCGATCGACTCGATCTCGATCCGGGTCAACCGGCTGCGGTGGCCGGTGTGCTTCTTGTAGCCGGTGCGGCGCCGGTACTTGCCGATGCGGATCTTCTTGCCGAGCTCGTGCCCGACCACGCGCGCGGTCACGGTCGTGGACGGCGCGAGATCCGGAGCGCCGTCGCCGCCGACGAGCAGCACGCGCGGCTCTACGGTCGCGCCTTCGTCCACGCGCAGGCGGTCGACGAGCAGCCGCTCGCCCTCGCGGACGCGGTACTGCTTGCCACCGAGACTGATGATCGCGTAGGAGCTCATGGCGTGGAAACGCGGGCCTTGCGCCCGCGAGTCGGCAGTGTAGCTAACCCTTGGACTCGAGCTCGTCGGCCCATTCGGACATGGGCACGTAGTCGAAGTCGCCGCTTTCCGAGGGGGACTCCTCGACGTCCACCGGCTTCTCGGCTTCGTCGGCCCCGTCGGAGCCGTTCTGGGACGCCGCGGCCGCCGTCGGCTTCTTCTTCCGGTTGCGGCCACCGCGCGAGCCGCGGCGCGTCTTCTTCTTGGCTGCAGGCACCGGAGGCGAAGCCTCCGGTCCGCGGCCGGACTCGTCCAAGACCTCTTGAGTCGCTTGCGCGCCCTCAGCCGTCGTCGGCTCGTCGGCCGTCTCCGTCTCGGCCTCGGGCTCCGCCTTCGCGGGCGCCTCCTCGACCGGCTCGACCGTGCCGTCGCGGCCGAGGTCGTCGCCGGGGACGTGGATCGTCACCGCCCGTGACGGCTCGGGCGACTCCTCGGCGTCGCCGTCGGCCCCCGATTCGGCCTCGGCGGCTGCTTCCGCAGGCGCAGGCTTCTTGCGCTTGCGGCCGCCGCGAGACCCGCGCCGCGTCTTCTTCTTGGCTGCAGGCGCCGGCGGCGAAGCCGCCGACGCGCGGCCGGGCTCGTCCAAGACCTCCGGAGCCTCGTCCACGGCCTCCTCGGCCTCGGCCATGGTCTCGGCTTCCGGCTCGGCCACGACCACCGGAGTCTCCGTCTCGGCCTCCGCCGGCTTCTCCTCCTTCGCGGCCGCACCCTTCCGGGCGGGCGGCTTGCGGGTCGGCTTCTCGGCCTCGCCCTCGGCCGTCAGCGGTTCCGGCGCCTCCTTCGTCTTCCGCATCGCGACGGCGTAGGCACGGCCGTCGAGCACCCGCTCGATGCGCACCTTGATCCGCTTGCCGACCTGCGCTGCCGCGTCGGCGACGACGATGTCGAGCCCGTCGAGCTTGCCGACGGCGGCGGCGCCGTCGTACCGGTCGACCTCGACGAGCTGCAGCATGACCTCGGCCTCCTCGCTCACGGGGGCCGGCGGCGCCAGGTCGGCGAGCTTGCCCTCGCTGAGGACGACGAAGTGGTCGAGGTGCGTCTCCGTCTTGCCCTCGAGGAAGAACCGCTTCTTCGTCACAGCCTCGAGCTCGACCAGCCGTCGGGCGCCGGGGCCGACGAGCGCGCTCGCGATCGGATCCGCGAGCTCGACCCGGAATGCCTGCGACCGCGAGCCCGCAGCGAGCGAGCGCAGCCGCCGCTCGACGTCGATCGCCGCCGAGGCCTCGGAGTAGACGATGCCGTCGCCGCCGCAGGTCGGACACTTGCGCGTCATCACCTCGCGCGGCCCGTCCGTCACGTTCTGGCGTGTCATCTCCACGAGGCCGAGCGGCGAGATCTCGACGACGTACGTCTTCGTCCGGTCGCGCTCGAGCTCGGTCCGCAGCGCCTCCTCGACGGTCGCCCGGTTCTTCGGATTCGCCATGTCGATGAAGTCGATGACGATGATTCCGCCGATATCGCGCAGGCGCAGCTGGCGCACGACCTCCTTCACGGCCTCGAGGTTGTTCTTCGTGATCGTGTCCTCGAGCCGGCCGCCGGCGTTCTTGCCGCGGCCGCCGACGTAGCGGCCGGTGTTGACGTCGATGACGGTGAACGCTTCGGCGTAGTCGAAGATGAGGTAGCCGCCGGACGGCAGGTCGACGCGGCGGACGAGCGTCGACTTGATCTCCTGCTCGACGCCGAACGCCTCCATGAGCGGCGTCTTCTCCTTGTACCGGACGACCCGCTCGACCATGTGCGGCGAGGTCTTCTTCAGATAGCCGACGATCCGCCTGTAGGTGCGCTCGTCGTCGACGTACGCCTTCTCGAAGTCGTCGGTGAAGAGGTCGCGGACGACACGCAACGGCAGCTCGGCCTCCTGGTAGACGAGCTCCGGCGCCTTCGCGTTCTTCGCCTTCGCCTGGATCGACTTCCAGAGCCGCTGCAGGAATACGAGGTCGAGCTCGATGTCCTCCTCGGACGCGCCCTCGGCGGCGGTGCGGACGATCACGCCGCCCTCCTTGACGTCGAGCCGCTTGAGGATGTCCTTCAGCCGGTTGCGCTCGTCGTCGTCGAGCCGGCGTGACACGCCGAGGCCCTCTCCCTGCGGGACGAAGACGACGAAGCGTCCGGGCAGCGAGATCTGCGTCGTCAGCCGCGCGCCTTTCGTCTTCATCGGGTCCTTGACGGCCTGGACGAGGATGTCCTGGCCGCGGGACACGAGGTCCTGGATCTTGCGCCCGTGGCCCTTCTCGAGCTCCGGGCGGACGATCTCGTCGACGTAGAGGAAGCCGTTCTTCTCGAGGCCGATCTCGACGAACGCGGCCTCCATCCCGGGCAGGACGTTGTCGACGCGGCCGAGGTAGATGTTGCCCGCGATCGAGCGGCGCTCCGGCCGCTCGAGGTAGACCTCGGCGACGCGGCCGTCTTCGAGAACAGCGACGTCACGCTCGCCGACGTCGACGGCGATGAGCAGCTCGCGCTTCGCCGCGGGCAGCGGTGCGCGGCGTTGCGGCTCTCGGCGACGGCGGGTCGACTGGTCGCGGCGCCGCTCCTGCCGCTGGGAGAGCTCGCGGCGCTGCGGCTGCTTCGCCTCGACCTTCTGCTTGCGCTCGGGCGCGGTCGTGCCCGCGGCGGAGGCGGAGCCGGAGCCCGAGCCGGAGCCGGACTTCTTGCGTCCACGACCCCCGCGGCTGCCGCGGCGGCGCTTCGGCTTGGTCGGATCGGTGGGTTCGGTGCCGGCCGCCTCGGCGGCCGTCTCGGTCAGTTCTGGCTGAGGCTTGGCCTCGAGCTCGTCAGCGGGACGTTGGTCGTCGGAAGACTTCTTCTTCCGGATACGGAACCAGGGCAAGTAAAAGCTCCTTCGTGGGAGCGTGCGGCTGCAACCCCGCATCTGCTGTCAGCGCCGCCGGCAAAGCCGACGGCGCGCAGCGGATGACCCCCCCGCCTTCGGCGGGGCCCGGGGATGCGCGCGCGCTCGTTGTCAATGAAAAGGCTTGGCATGGCCTATGGGCTCAGGGTAGCAATCGCCCTCCCTGGGGTCCGTCCGAGCCCGGACCTACGATCCGGCCATCCCCGACCGGGAGGTGAATGGTGGTGGCAATGCGCGAGGCCGAAGAGCTCTTGCTGATCGAGGAGGCGGATGCGTGGTTCGAGTACCTCGAGGCGACCCGGACCCAGTCGGAGAGCCGCTACCACGAGATCGAGCCCTGGGCGTGGTCCCGCCTCAAGCAGCGCCTGCGGGCGATCAAGGCGCGCCGCGAGAGGCTGCGGCCGGCCGCGGCGTAACGGCCGGCTCGAACCGCCTCCGGGCGGCTTCGCCCAGCGCACGCGTCCCCGCGTAGGCCACCGCTCCCTTCACGGCCCAACCCGCTCCCGGGATCAGATCCACGGCTTCGCGCGCGAGCGCTCGCAAGCCGAAGCAGGCGCCGAGCGTCGCTGCGAGCTCCGGCGCCAGCCCGCGTGCGTCGTCCGCCCCATGGGCCTGCGCGAGGCGAAGCACGAGCCGGAGCTGGTTGAACGCGAGAACCGGCAGGTCCGCGCCCGGGATCCAGACCGCAGCCGCGACCGCTCCGTTCTTCCGCGCGAAGGACCTGATGAGCTGCTCGCATACCGCCTGACGGAGCAGCGGGACGCGGGCCGCGAGCGGGGCACCGTCCTCGCCGAGCCGGGCGGCGATCGTGCGCGCGATCCTCTCGAGCGGGAAGGGCTCTCCGGCGCGGACGGAGACGATGTCCGTCGCGAGCACGTACGGCAGCGCGGCTTCCTCCGCAAAGCCCACCGCGACGGCGACCGCCGGAGCTCGCGCCCGCCGAGCGCGCCGCAGCACGGCCACGTCCGCGTCGGCGAACTCGCCCGCGAGGACGTGCACGTAGACGTCGGCGCCCTCGGGATCGCCGAGGCGGACGGCGCCGGCCTCCGCACGTCCGCGGAGGAGCTGCTGCCTCAGCACGGGCGCGAGCTCGTCCGCTCCGCCGACGGCGAGCACGTGCTCGCCCGACCCGGACGACTCGATCTCCCTCAGCAGCTTGCGGACGGCTCCGGCGAAGAGCGGGAGCCGGAGCATCAGCGGCGTCGCGAGTAGCGCGCGACCCGGCCGCGAGCGTGGATCGCGAGCAGCACGCCCATCGCCGCGAGGTTCGCGATCAGCGACGATCCGCCGACGCTGACGAACGGCAAGGGGATGCCGGTAATCGGCGCGATCCCCATCGTCATGCCGACGTTGACGAAGATCTGGAAGAGCAGCGCGACCACGATCCCGCCGGCGACGACCGCCGAGAATAGGTCGCGCGCGACCGTCACCACACGCAGGCCGCGCCAGAGCACGAGGAGGTAGAGGCCGAGCAGGAGCGCCGCTCCGACGAACCCCCGCTGCTCGGCGAATCCCGCGAAGACGAAGTCGGTGCCGCTCTCCGGCAGGAAGCCGAGCTTGACCTGACTCGAGCCGTTCGGGCCGCGGCCGCGGATCTGCCCCGAGCCGATCGCCGCCTTCGACTGCTCGAGGTTGTACCGCGCGTCGACCGAGCACGTGGTCGGATGCGTGAAGCAGGTCAGGCGCTGCTGCTGGTAGCTCTTGAGCACCGTGACACCGGCCGCGGGCCCCGCCCACAGCACGCCGACGACGACGATCACCACGAGCGCTCCGAGCACCGTGAGGTGCCGCCAGGGCACGCCGGAGACGAAGAGCATCGCTCCGAGCGCCGCCAGGTAGACGAGCGCCGTGCCGAGGTCGGGCTGGGCGAAGACGAGCACGACCGGCACGAGCCCGAGCCCGACGACCCGGAGAGTCGTCCCCCACGAACTGTCGGCGCGCTGCCGCTCGACCAGCATCCCCGCGAGGGCGAGGACGAACAGGAGCTTTCCGAACTCCGACGGCTGGAAGGTGAAGAACCCAAGGCTGATCCAGCGCGTCGACCCGTGGGCCGCGTGCCCGACGAGCAGGACGAACGCGATGACGACGGCGGTGCCGACGAAGATCCCGCGCCAGTAGCGACGGTAGAGATCCGGATCGACGAGGGACGCGGCGACGAGCACGACGCCTCCCACGCACGCGTAGAGGATCTGGCGGTTGAGGTAGTAGCTCGGATCGTTCGGCAGCGCGAACTTCGTTACGCCCGCGACTCCCCAGAGCCCGACGACGACGAGCGCCGCCACACCGACCAGCAGGAGCCAGTCGAGGGAGCGGACGACGGCGAGCAGGCGCGGCGCGTCGCGCTCGGCGCGAAGCCCTGCCCGTTGTGATCCCGCGTACTCGAGCATCAGTCGGAGGGGACGAACACTGTCGGAGGAACCGGGACGTTGAAGAACTTCGCGAAGACCCGCTCGGCGGCCGGCGCGGCCGCCGAGCCGCCCTCGCCGCCGTTCTCGATCACGGCGCAGACGACGATCTTCGCGTCGTTCGCAGGACCATAGCCGCACCACCACGACTGGTCCTCCTCAACCCCGCCGGTGTCGCCCGGGAGGGTGACGCGCTTCTGCGCCGTGCCGGTCTTGCCGGCAATCGGGTACGGGAAGTCGCCGAAGACGCCGAACGAGGTGCCGTCGGAGTCGTGCGTGCCCATGAAGAGTCCCTGCTGGACGACCTTGAGGTTCGCCGGATCGAGACCGGGAACCGGCCTGGGAGCCGCCGGAGGGGTCGTCAGGACGGGGGTCCCGTTCGGGTTCTCGACGCCCATCAGGATGTGCGGCGTCACGAGCTGTCCGCCGTTTGCGATCGCGGCGTAGAAGCGGGCCATCTGGAGCGGCGTCACGGTCAGGTTGCCCTGGCCGATCGAGAGATTGAGCGAGTCGCCCGGCTTCCAGATGCGGTCGACCCTCCAGTTGGTCGGGTCGGTGTTCCTCGTGAACCTGTGCTGCAGATATCCGATCGTCGGCACGAGCCCGGAGTTCTGCGGCCCGAGGTCGACGCCGCTCCTCTTGCCGAACCCGAAGGCGCGCGCCCAGCGCTGGATCGGCTGGCCGCGGCCCTTCGGCAGCTCGTAGAACTTGTTGCCGACGGCATAGAAATACGTGTCGCACGACCGGGCGATCGCGGTCGGGAGATTCATCCCCTCGGAGACGAAGCGGTCCCAGTTGTGGAAGACGTGGTGCGACGTGTCCTCCGGGGCGGTGTACGTCCCCGTGCAGGGATAGAGCTTGTACGGGTTGATGAGGTGCTCCTGAAGGGCCGCGATGGCGGTGAGCGGCTTGAAGGTCGAGCCGGGCGGATACGTACCGTCGACGGCGCGGTCGAGCGAGGGGAAGTTCCGGGCGAGCGCAGTCCCGGTCGTGAGCCCCTGGGAGGCGAGCTTGTGATTGGTGACGCGTCCGCTATAGACCGACGGGTCGTACGACGGCGAGGAGGCGAGCGCGAGGATCGAGCCGTCCTTCGGGCTCAGCGCGACGATCGCGCCGCCGTCGGCAGCCCACTGACCGTTGTTGATGGCGAGCTGGATGCCGTACTGGAGCGCGTTCTGGGCGGCGATCTGGAGCCGGGTGTCGATCGTGAGACGCACCGTCTGTCCCGGCGTCGGCGGCGTCGTCAAAAGCCGGGCGCTGCGCGGCCGGCCGAGAGAATCGACGCGGACGCGCGCCGCCCCGGGCACGCCGCGCAGATACGTGTCGAACGCCGACTCGATCCCGGTCAGGCCGATCACCTGGCCGGCCGAGTGGGTGTTCTGGCCGTCGTAGCCGAGGAGCTGCGCGGCGAGCCGGCCGTGCGGATAGCGGCGGACGTAGCTCCTCGCGAGCGTCAGGCCCGGGAACTGGGCGGAGCGCTCCTGGAGGTACGTGAGCATCGGGCCGGTCGCCTCGGTGCGGACCACGATCGGATCGAGCATGTCGCCCCTCTTCCGCCGCTCCAGGATGAGCTTCGTCAGGCGGCGCACCGGCACGCGCGCGACGTGCGAGAGCCTGCGGAGCTCGGCCACGCGGAGCGCATAGACCTTCGGCATCCCCGACGGCGAGAGCTCGACCGACGTGACCGGCTGATTCGAGACGAGGATGTTCCCGTTCCGGTCGACGATCGGCCCACGCGGCGCCTGGACCCGAACCGTGCGCACCTGGTTGGCCTGTGCCTGCGCGGCGTAGTGCGCGCCGGAGAGCACCTGCAGCGCCCAGAGTCGCATGAGGAGCGCCGCGAACCCGATCACGACGAGGCCTCCGAGCAGCGCGACCCGACGGGAGAGCTTCGGCGTCAGGCGGTAGGGCTCGACAGCGGCCGTCTCGGCGTCCGGCTCCTCCGGGCGCGCGCGCAGCGACCGAAGCCGCGCCGGCGGCCGCGTCGTGGTGCTAGCCAAGGAGCTGCACCTCTGCCGTCAGCTCGTCCCGCTCCACCGGCCGCAGCAGCCGCCGCACGAGCGCGTACAGCGGCGCGGTGAGGACGAGGTTGAGGACGATCGCGGGGACGAGGCTGCGCACGACCGCTCCGGCGGGCGCGCTCTCTCCGAGCACGAAATGCACGACGAGCAGCCCGATCTGGTAGAGGACGGTCACGACGGCGACCGAGAGGAACGGCGCATGCGCGCGGTCGCGGCCGGTCGTCTCGCCGTACCGGCCGATCCAGTAGCCCGCGAGCGTGAGCACGAGCGACGTGAGGCCGAGCGTGCCGAGCGAGGCCGTGTCGACGAGGATCCCGGCGAAGAAGCCGCCGACGGCGCCGGAGACGCTGCCGCGGAGCAGGGCGAACGCCACGAGCGAGACGAGGAGGACGTCCGGAACCGCGCCGAAGACGTGCGCCTCCGAGAAGACCGAGACCTGCGCGATCGCCGCCACGAAGATCAGGGCGGCGGCCTTGACGCCGTCGAAGAGGGTCATCGGCGCGGATTCTTCGGGACGAGCACCGCGACCGCTTCGAGCGAGCCGAGATTCGCGAACGGCTGCACCTGCACCTGCAGGTACATCGCCGTGTCGGTCGCGCCGGGGGGCGCCGACACCCGGCCGATCGGAATCCCGTACGGGTAGAGGTCCGGATAGCGCGCACTGCGGGTCCCGGCGGTGATGAGCGGGTCGTTCTCGTGGACGACCTTCTGCTTCGAGACCTCGGTGAGCTGGAGCGTCCCTCCCGGCCCCGGGGCGACGCCTCCCCGGACTCCAGTGCGCGGATCGACGGCCCAGACGTAGCTGTCGGTGAGCAGCGTCACCTTCGCCGTGTTCGGGAAGACGTTCGTCACGATCCCGACGAGCCCGCCGTCACTCACCACGGGCGAGTTGAGCCGGACCCCGTGCGACGATCCGGCCTCGATCGTGAGCGTGTGCGTGAACGGACCGCTCGGCGGGGAGATGACCCCGGTGCTGATCGCGCGGTAGCCCTTGGGGAACGTCGAGCCCTGCACGAACTGCAGGAGCTTCTCGACCTGCGCCAGCTTTGCCTGGGCTGCTGCGTTCGCGATCGCTTCCGCGCGGACAACCCTGTACTCCCGCTTCAGGCGCTCGTTCTCGGACTTCGCGCTCGAAAGGCTCGAGAGGTAGTCGTAGCCGTCGCGGAACGGCTGCGCGACCCGGGTCGCGGCGATCTGGAAGGGGCGCAACGCGGTCGAGCCGGCGCCCTGCAGGCCGTGGAGCGCTCCCGACGTCGGCGAGCGGAAGGAGATCGTGATCAGCGTCAGCGCGACGAGGACCAGGAGGACGACCACCGCCCGGCGGATGAGCGCGCTGCGAGCCTTCGAGGGGTACGGGGTCGGCTTCGAGCGCTGGACGGACGATGCGAGCACCGCCGCGCGCGCGCTGCGACTTGGTGGAGCCACCGCCACAGGTTACAGCGGCTACCCGCCGACGGGGGCGGTCGCGCCTAGTACCTGCGCCCGTTGCGCGAGCGGGCCTTGTTGCTGCGGTGGATCGCCTCGAACTCCTCGAGGCTCCGGCCGGAGCCGACGGCAACGCACGTGAGCGGGCTCTCGGCGAGATGGACCGGCATCTGGGTCTCGTGGCGGAGCCGCTCGTCGAGCCCGGTGAGGAGCGATCCGCCTCCTGCGAGGACGATGCCGCGATCCATGATGTCGGCGGCCAGCTCCGGCGGCGTCTTGTCGAGCGTCGACTTGATCGCCTCGATGATCTGCGTGACCGGCTCGTCCAGCGCGCGGCGGACCTCCTCGGAGGTGAGGATCACCGTCTTCGGCAGGCCGGTGAGCATGTCGCGGCCGCGCACCTCGGCCTGCAGCTCCTCGCGCAGGTCCCACGCGGAGCCGATCTCGAGCTTGATCTCCTCCGCGGTCTGCTGACCGATAAGGAGCTTGTAGTCGCGCTTGATGTGGTTGATGATCGCCTCGTCCATCTCGTCGCCTCCGACGCGCAGCGACTGCGAGACGACGATCCCGCCGAGGGAGATGACAGCGACCTCGGTGGTGCCGCCGCCGATGTCCACGATCATGTTCCCGGTCGGCTCGGCGACGGGGAGCCCGGCGCC
>JAICZB010000102.1 GCA_025933895.1 Thermoleophilia bacterium | reverse complement strand
TCCGACTCGTCAGCCAGGGGTCGCAGGAGTTCGCGTGCGCGCTGTAGCGGGAGTTCGACGCGCAGTCCGCGGGCGAGCGCGAGCACGACTACCTCTTGCTGCTCGCCGTGGATGACTCGGCTTTCTCGGGCCGTCACAGGCCCGGCCCCGTGCGAGCGGTAGACGACGATGTCTCCGACGGCGAGCTTCAGGCTGGGTGTCAAGCGATGCCCACGTGTGCTGCTGCTCGTCTCCGTGCGAGGGCGACTGTTGTGATCGAGAGTGCGGCGCCGCAGAGGGCGGCGAGGGTCGCGCTGCTGGTGATGAGCAGGCCTGAGGCGAGGGAGAAGTTGATCGCGATGTCCTTGCCGACGCCGAGTGTGAGCAGGATGGCGGCGGTGGCGCCGACGCCGACGATGAGTCCGCCGGCCGTGATCGGGACGACGCCGGCTGCGGCGCTGAGGCAGATCACGCAGAGGGCAATGGTGGGTGAGAAGCGGAGGCCGAGTGCGCTGAGCAGCAGGACGGTTCCGAGTGCGCGCGCCGTCCAGCAGGCGAGCAGGTAGAGCGCGGCGACACCGGCGCTGCGGCGCCCGGCGGTTGTCTTGTGCGCGGAGACGTGGCCGGCGACGGTCCCAAGTCGTCGGCTGCGACGGAGAAGTGGCAGGCGGACGAGGCGCGCGCTCGTCAGCAGGAGGATGCAGCAGCCGATGCCGAAGGCGACGACCACGAGGAGCGGTCCGCGGAGGCTGGCTGAGCTGGTGGCTGTGGCCGAGATCGAGAGCGGCAGCATCGCGACCGCGTCGACCATGCCGAGAGAGATGATCGAGAGCGCGATCGCCTCCAGGCTGACCTTGATCCCGCCGAGCCGGCGCAGCGTTCCGATCTTGATCAGGTAGTCGAGCCGGAACGGCAGCACGATGCCGCTGGCAGCGGCCGCTCCGACCGAGGCCAGGCAGCGCGCCTGGCCGGGGCACTCGTCGCACGGGAACAGGCGGCGCCAGCCGCGGGCGCGCGCCACGAAACTGACGAAGTAGCAGACGCCTGCCGCGGCGACGAGCAGCAGGCTCGCATGCGCAAGCGGCCAACTCGAGCCTGTCAGCAGCCTGCCGAGCAACAAGCAGGCAAGCAGGCTGACCGCGGCGAAGACGGCGGCAGCCACCCACCGCCGATGTCGCGCCATAAGCGCGATGCAGTTTCGAAGACGCTGACGGGAGGTCACACTCGGGCAACCTGGAGGTGCGGCCGGCGCTCGACCGCGATCGGTTTCCAGTCCGTGGCTCCGCACATCGGACAGCGTGGGAACGGCGCCGCTGTCGCGATCTGATAGCCGCAGTCGCAGCGATGATCGCCCGACGCCGGCTGGGTCACTGTGCCCTTTGGCCGGCACGAATCCCTCCCAGCCGCGCGCCCGCCCGGTCGCGCCCGGCCGCGGCACGCAGCCGCTCGAGCACGCGCCGCAAACGATTTCTCATGATGTTCCCTTCCGTTGGCCCCCAAGAGAAAAAGAACGGCGGGCTCGTGCGAGGGCAAGCCACGGGAACGCTTTAAGAGACAACTACCCCGAACCGCGGTCGGCAAACTGCGCGCACCCGTACGCACGGTTCTAATCGGGCTTGCCGCTGCGGTCGTCGTATCGGGGCTGGAGACGCGCTGCTGCTGTTCCTGCCGCGTTGATCTTCTCGACGATCGCGTAGCCGTTCTCGGCTTCGAGGACCCGCTCCTCCGGCGACTCGTCGTCTTCGTGGCCGGCCACAAGGAGAAACCAGCTCGGATGGGCCCGCAGCCGGTCGTACTCCTCCAGGCTGAGCATCACGACCTCGAAGCAGTCACGGTCGGCGCACTCGCACAGAAACGGCACGCGATCGGTCGGCTCGAATCGAATGTGTGCGGCGGTCCGCCGTAACCGCTCGTTCGAGTACCGGAACCTCGCCTGATCCATCGCAAGGCTCCGCGTCCGCGTCTCGTCGTCGTGCGCCATCCTCCGTGCCTGTTTCGTGGTCGGCAACTTCCACACGTAGGGCGTTCTTCGACGGCTGAACCTTGCGCTTGCGATCAGCGTCACTGCACACAGTCGCGAGTCCGCTGCTGGCGCGAAAGAGAGAAGGCCCGCGAGCGCGGGCCTTCTCTCTTGTTCCTCGAGGCCGATGACTCAGACGAGTGCCGGTGCCTTCGTCTCGTGCGCGAGCACCTTTCTGGTCATGACCTTGGGCGGGTGCGGAACCAGCTTCTCGAGCTCCTCCTCCTTTGTCCACTCGGCCGCGACGCGAGTCGAGTCCTCGGCCTGGCTGGAGGTATCGAACAGGCTGGTCGACTTGACGACGCCGTCGCCGGCTTCAGCCAGGAAGTAGCCCTGGAATCCGGGCAGCTTGCTCAGCCGCGGGATCAGGCTGTCGTTCACCTTCCGAGTCAGCTCCTCGATCCGGCTCTGGTCGATGCCTTCGTAGCGCCTATGGGTGGCGTACATGGTTGCTCCTCACTGCTTATGCTTCAGGGTGGAGAGCTCGAGCCGAGCTCTCCTGCTGCACTTAGGCCAGGTTTCGCAAGCTGAAGAGGAAAACCTCGGAGCCTCAGCGGCTTCCGCGCTAGGTCTACGCGCCCACACACCATAGCCGCAATCTCGCCCGGCCGTAGGCGCCAGCTAGGAGGGATTGCCGAAACGGTCTAGGGCGCTGCCGGAGTTGTCGAGTTGGTAGAGGCTCTCCCATAGATCGCGGTGGTGGGTGAGTACTTCTTCCACGATCTCCGGCTCGGCAAAGTACTCGCCGATCCGCTCCAACCATGACCTGACGTAGTCGGCCAGCTTCGTGTCGTCGGTTGGCTCGACGGGCGTGGCCAAGGTGGGCGCCTACGCAGGCTCGTCGGCCTTCGCAAAAGCTTCGAGCTCTCGCCGTGTCCTGGCCATGATCCGCTCCAGATCGACGACGAACTCTTCGTCGATCTGATTGTCAGCCGCCTGGAAGGCTTCGAGCGACCGTTCGCAGGTGGCGAGCAGGATCAGCAGCACAGCGCGTTGTTGCTTCTCTGCGTGGCTTAGAGAGCCGATACGTGCAATCTAGCGCGGTGCGTTCTATGCACCGAGGGGGAGTGCGCGCCCTTGCCAGTTCCAGCGCGAGCCGCAAGGATCGTCAGATCAGGATGGAGGCGGACGCGCTCGATCCCGCGAACGCGGAGCATTGCCAGCGCGGAGTGGTGCTTCAAGCGGCCGAACTCGTGCTCGACGGCGGAGCGGTCACGGTAGAACCGCTTCCTGGCTCCGTCCGCGCATATTCCGCGTAAGGCGGCCGAGACGGAAGCGGAAAGTCCGCCTGTTTGCGGCGAGGCGGAAGCTCAGAACCAGCCGCGGCGTTTGAAGAATGCGAGCAGGACGGCCAGCGCGACCAGCTCGGTGCCGACGCCGACGCCGACGAACGCTTGCCAGTGACCGATGTGGCCGGTGAGCCAGCCGAAGTTCTGGCCGAAGAAGCCGGTCAGCCAGCTGAGCGGCAGAAAGATCGTTGCGATCACGGCCAGCTGCTTCATCACGGCGTTGAGCCGGTTCGAGACGGTCGAAAGGTAGACGTCCATCGCGCTTGTCAGCAGGTCGCGGTAACTGTCGATCAGGTCGCTGATCCGGATCAGGTGGTCGTAGACGTCCCGGAAGTAGTGCTCATCTTCCTCCGCCAGGCCCGGCAACTGTGCGATCCCGCCGCGCAAACTGGCGAAACTGTCGCGCTGCGGGGTCACCGCCTTGCGCATCCCGACCAGCAGGCGCTTCATCTGAAAGATCTCTTGCAGCTGCGCGTCGCTTGCCTGTACGAAGATCGCGTTCTCGAGCTCGTCGATCCGGTCGTCGAACTGGGCCAGAATCGGAAAGAAGCTGTCGACCAGACCGTCGACGATCCGGTAGAGCAGGAGCGAGGGACGGTCGATCGCCTCGTCTCGCTTCTGGTAGCGGCGGCGGATCTCTGCGAAGGCCGGGCAGTCGTCGCGGTGGACGGTGACGAGGAATCGCTCGGAGTAGAAGCAGTGCACCTCGACGAGCCGGTCGTCGTCCGGCGAGGCGCCGTAGACGACGAGAAAGACGAAGTCGTCGTAGTCGTCGATCTTGGCCCGCTGCTCGAAGTGCTCCGAGTCCTCGACCGCGAGTGGATGGAACCCGAACGACCCGCGCAGCACCTCGAAGTCGGCTGCCGCGGGACGGTCAAGATCGAGCCAGAAAAAGTCACCGGCCGCGAGCAGTTCCTCGACCGTCTCCCGGGTAAAAGGCATCTCCCGGCTGCCCCGATCGTGGCTGACCCGGCAGGTCGACTGGCCGTTCCGCGGCGAGGGAGCAGGGTCTCCGTCAGATCCTGCAGCCGCCCCTGCTCGGTGCACGCCGCTCGTCATCTTCGATTCCCCTCTCACGAGCCCGGTCGTCGATCAGGACGCCGCGATCAGCGCCGATTCCGACCTATCTGTTGAGGGCGGTCTTTCACGGGGCCGGGTTCGTTTCGGGCCCCGCGGAGTGTTCGCGACGCCGATCATTTAGGGCGCCGCCGAGGAAGTCTAGCCTGCAGAGCTAGAGACTCCTCTCGGACCAGGCCTCGCGCTACATTTCGAGCGCTATGGCCGAGGACACGATTCCCCACCTCCGTGTCCTGATCGCCAACGAGAAACGCGAGCGGCTCGAGTTGCTGGCCCAGGTAGTGGCGGGCCTCGGGCACGAGGTGATCGCGCGCGAGATCTACGTCAGAGAAGTCGGGGCGGTGACGGCCAGAGAGCGGCCGGATGTGGCCCTGGTCGGGCTCGGCCTGCACTCCGAGCACGCGCTCGACCTGATTACCGAGATCGTCCGCGAGGCATCCTGCCCGGTGATCGCGTTGCTTTCGGCCAAGGATCCCGCCTACGTCCATGAAGCAGCCAAGCGCGGCGTCTTTGCCTACATCATCGAGGGCGGCCCGGAAGAGTTGCAGAGCGCGATCGACATCACCCTGCAACGCTTCGCCGAGTACCACAGCCTGCAAGGAGCGTTCGGGCGTCGGGCGACGATCGAGCAGGCGAAAGGGATCCTGATGAACCGCTACGCCGTCGACGCCGAGCGAGCGTTCGAGATGCTGCGCGACCACTCGCGGCACAACGGCCACAAACTCGTCGACATCGCGCAGGCGATCGTCGACAGCCACCTCCTGCTCTTGCCGCCGGCGCCGGCTCCCCAACCGCCGGCCGCCTCGGGACCGGGAATCTAGTCGAGTTGCCGCCCGGCGACGGGTCGGACATGGTTTCGGTGCTACTCTTTCGCTTGCTGGCGCCTTAAGCGATCGGCGCCGCGAAGAGTCCACCCTCAGCAAAGCGGGTCGGAGCCGTATGTGGCCGACCCAAACGCCTTGGTCGGAGTCGACGTTTCGACCCCGGGAGGTTCTGATGGTGGAGATCCGCGTTGCCGTCACAGACGCTGCGCGAGTGCACGGGCTGATGCGCCGTCTCGGCGGACTCTTCGACCGCTCCTCGGTCTCGTTCGACGGGGGGCAACGAGAAGTTCGCGTTCATTCGGAGTGGGAATCGCGCGGCCTCATCCAGGTGCTGGGCGCGGTCCAGTCATGGCTGGACGAAGACGGTCCTGACTCGGCCAGGCTGTCGATCGGCGACCGCTCCTACACGATGTTCGCCCCGACAGCCCTGGGAGCACCGAGCGAGCGGGCCGCATGACTCCGCTCACGACGCAGCTCGTCGCTCTGTCGACCGGACTCTTTGGGATCGGGGGCCGCGTCTGCGGAACGTGCGGAAGGAGCGCCCGTTGATCCTGGGGATCTCCGCCTGGGCGGTATGGGCGATCGCGGCCGCCGCGTTCTCGATCGGCGAGATCTTCACGCCTGGCCTCTTCTTCCTCGGCCCTCTCGCGGTGGCGGCGGTGGCGGCTGCACTCGTCGCGGCCGCAACGGATGCCACCGGCGCCCTGCTCGCGTTCATCCTTGTCTCCGTCCTCTGCGTCGCCGTGCTGCGTCCGCTCGCGCGGCGCCACCTCCGGATGCCGGTGATCAGCCGCACCGGCGCGGCCGCCCTGGTGGGCAAGAAGGCGCTCGTGCTGGAGCAGGTCGACGGCTCCGGCGGCCGCGTGAAGATCGGCGGCGAGGAGTGGTCGGCCCGTCCGTTCCTCGACGGCGAGGCGTTGCGGGCCGGAGAGCAAGTCGAAGTCGCGCAGATCGAGGGCGCCACGGCGCTCGTCCTACGTTGAACAGGAGAAACCCATGATCACTTTGATCGTCCTGGCCGCCGTCGCCGCCCTTGTCCTGCTCGTCGTCGCGCGCACAGTCCGGATCGTCCCGCAGGCACGCGCCGGCGTAATCGAGCGATTCGGCCGCTACCAACGTACGCTCTCGGCCGGCCTCGCGCTCGTCGTGCCTTTCGTCGACCGGCTCCGACCGCTGATCGACCTGCGCGAACAGGTCGTCTCCTTCCCGCCCCAGCCGGTGATCACCGAGGACAACCTCGTCGTCAACATCGACACCGTCATCTACTTCCAGGTCACCGACGCCAAAGCGGCAAGCTACGAGATCGCCGACTACATCCAGGCGATCGAGCAGTTGACGGTCACCACGTTGCGGAACGTGATCGGCGGCATCGCGCTCGAGAAGACGCTCACCTCCCGCGACCACATCAACACGCAGCTACGCAGCGTCCTCGACGAGGCGACCGGCAAGTGGGGCATCCGCGTCAACCGCGTCGAGCTGAAGGCGATCGACCCGCCCGCCTCGATCCAGGACTCGATGGAGAAGCAGATGCGCGCCGACCGCGAGAAGCGCGCCACCGTCCTCAACGCCGAAGGAGTCAAGCAAGCCCAGATCCTCGAGGCCGAAGGTGCCAAACAGAGCGCGATCCTGCGCGCCGAAGGCGAGCGGCAATCACAGATCGTGCGCGCCGAGGGGCAGGCAAAGGCGATCGAGACCGTCTTCGGCGCGATCCACGCCGGCGACCCCGACCCCAAGCTGCTCGCCTACCAGTACCTGCAGATGCTGCCGCAAATCGCTCAGGGCGACGCGAACAAGGTCTGGGTGATCCCAAGCGAGTTCTCACACGCGCTCGAGCGCTTCCAAGAACAGTTCAATCCAGACGCGAACGGCAAGGCACCGATCCCGCCCGTCACCAAGAACCTCGCCGGGGAGCGCTAGGTCCTCCGCGGATCCGACACTCGACACAGCGCTACGAGAAGGAGAAGCGATGCAACTCGAATCGCCCCCACAGCAGGAATTGCCGCGCACCGAACCTGTCGAGCCGCGCAGACAACGGCTACGCAGACATGGGCACCGCAGCGGGCTCTACGCGCTGGCATTTGGTCTCGTGGCGCTCCTGGTCGTCCTGATCGCACTCGTGGTCGCGAACACGCGCCGGGTGGAGCTGAGCTGGGTGGCCGGCAGCGGACACGCCTCGCTCGTCTGGATCATCCTCGCCAGCGCAGTGCTCGGCTGGCTGCTGGGAATCGTCACGAGCGTCGTCTTCCGTCTGCGCACGCGGCGTCGGCGCCACCCGGACCCATCCAGTGGCTGACCCGGCCACGATCGCGGCAGGAATGGCAGCCGCCGGAAGCGAGGCAGCTTGCGCATAGAGCACTCACGAAAGCATGGGCCGTTCGATACCCGCTACCCGCCGACCCGCCACACGCCGGTCCCGACAAGCCTCTGGCTTGGCCAAGAACGCCTCGACTGGCAGGAATTCCTCGCCCGCTGCTTCCCGGACCGCCGCCGCCACGACCGCGACGCGCTCGCGGCATACGAGTCGTACCTGAACGCCGTTGATAGCCGTCCTGCGCTTCTCCCTGTGCCCGCCAGCCCGCCTACGGCAGCACCCGGCGCGCTGCCGGACTCGACGCAGCGCAGCGAAGACGAAGAGGAGTTGTTCGCGGCCGCCACCGAGCGCTGGGAAAGTGAGGGGGGCGCCGCAGCAGGGCACGCGCGGCGACCACGAAGAGGTGAGCGACCTGTCGGAACGCAGACGGTCTAGCCGCGATCGGGCCTGGCGGATCGATCAAGAATTGGGATCGACCCCGCTCACCACGGATCCCACTGCTTAGGAGGCCATTCATGAACCTGAAGCCGCTTGGTGACCGCTTGATCGTCGAGGTGCTCGAAGAGGAAGAGACGACGACGAGCGGCATCGTGCTTCCGGACACGGCGAAGGAGAAGCCGCAGCGTGGCCGTGTCCTTGCTGTCGGCCCGGGTTC
>JAICZB010000061.1 GCA_025933895.1 Thermoleophilia bacterium | reverse complement strand
TGCCAGAGGACGTGCGAGTCGTACGTCCACGCGTAGCCGAAGCCATGGCTCTCGGCGAGCTGGATCAACTCCAGCCAGCGCGAGAACGGCGGATCCGGAAGAACCGTGACCCCGAAGTCCATGTCCGCGAGCCTAACGCGGCGTCGCGAGCGAGGCCAGCGCCGCCAGAACGCCGAGGACGACGAAGCCGATCCGGCCGTCGCCCGGCAGCGAGAACGTGAGGCCGACGAGTGGCGTGCCCACGACGACGGTCAGCGCGGCCCAGGCGTTCACGAAGCCGACGGCGGCTCCCGGAGCGTCCGGGCGCGCTGCCGCGGCGCCCGTGAACGCGCGGGCAAAGGGAACCCCGGCCGCGAGCCCGAGGACGGTGGCGGCGGCGACGTACCCCGGCAGCGTCAGCGGGAGTGCGAGAACGACCGCCGCGACGCCGCCCAGGACGAGGCCGGCCGCGACGATCCGGCTCGCGTTCTCCCGCCGAAGCAGAGAGCCGCCGGCGATCCGGGTGAAGAAGCCGAGCAGGAGCGTGAGCGACCCGACCGCCGCGGCTGCCGTCTTCGACTGGCCGTGACGCTCCAGCAGGGTCACGACCCAGTTGCCGACGATCACGCTGAAGCCGAACGAGAAGGAGTGGATGGCCGCGAGCCGGTACAGGCGCGAGTCCCGGACGAAGCTCCAGTCCAGCTTGTCGCGTGCATGCCCCGCGGCCTTCGGGGCGTCCGGCGCGAGCGCGAGCAGCACCGCGGCGAGCAGGACGACGGCGATCGTCGAGAGGTACGGCGCCCGGAATCCCGTCCACCTCGCGACGCCGGGAATGACCGCCACGGCTATGCCGGGCGCAAGGACGGAGGATCCGCCATACATCCCCTGCAGCGTCGGCGAGCCGCCCTGCGCGCGGATGTAGTCGGAGCCGCCGATGAAGGCGAGTCCGGTCCCGACACCGACGATCGCCCGGCCGAGGAAGCCGACCGCGGGATCCGCGACCGGAAGCGCGACCGCGTTGCCGACGACCAGGACCGCGAGCCCCGCCGCGCTGCTTCGACGCGCTCCCCAGCGGTCGGCGGCGTGCCCGCCCGGGATCTGCATCGCCATGTGCAGCACGAACTGGACGGTGACGAAGAGACCGATCGTCGCGAGTCCGACGCCGTACGCGTGGCTCTCGCGCGTCGCGACCGGGCCGAGCGCGGCGAGGTTCCAGCCGGCAGCCGCGCCGATCGCGATCCCGCCGGCGGTCGCGCGGCCGCGGATCGCCTCCTCCCTCGCCACGCGGGCGAGCCTACGCCGTGACGAGGTCGTAGCTGCCGGCGATCAGCTCCCGGACGAGCTCGTCCGGAGCGGCGCCGCCGCAGGTCACGGTCAGCCAGTGGCGCTTGTTCAGGTGGTAGCCGGGCACGATCTCCTCGTACGTCCCACGCAGCTGCTCGCCGAGCTCCGGTTCGCACTTCACGCTCACTTGCAGCGGCCTCCGCTTCAGCGCGGCGAGCGCGAACATCTTGCCTCCGACCTTGAAGACGGACGTCTCCGGGCCGAACGGGAACTCCTCCCGCGCGTCCGGCTGGGCGAGGCAGAGGCGCCGGAGCTGCGCGGCGGTCAGAGGCGCTCGAGCACGACGACGGGGATCTCGCGGTCCGTGCGCGTCGCGTACTCGTCGTAGTGCGGCCAGATCTCGTTCATCAGCTCCCAAAGGCGCTCGCGCTCGTCACCGTCGGCCACGCGGGCGCGGGCGCGAAAATGCTCCGCCTTGATCTGCACGCCGACCTCGGGCGTCTTCGCGAGATTCTCGAACCAACCGGGATGGTCGGGTGCGCCGCCCTTCGAGGCGACGACGACAGGTGTGTGGCCGTCGAGCCCGTAGATCAGCGGCGCAGTGGTCTCGCGGCCGGTGCGGCGTCCGGTCGTCGTCAGGAGGAGGATCGTCGAGCCCTCCTTCCAGATGTGCCCCACGTCGCCGTCCGTCTCGCGATAGCGCCGGACGTGCTCCTCGCCGAAGAGCTGCGTTGCCTCCATGCTGCTCATGCGAATCCCCCCAATGTCTTCGTCGCCAGCCTGTCGAGGGCCCGCACCGCGAGCTCGAGGTGCTCCTCTTTCGTGTCCTCGAGCTTCGTGTGCGAGAGCCCCCGTAGAGACTGAACGAAGAGCATCACCGTCGGGATTCCCGCCCGCGCCACCTCGGCGGCGTCGTGGAGCGGTCCGGAGGGCAGGCGGTGCGACGAGCCCGAGACCTCGCGCACGGCCTCGTCCGCGAGCTCGATCAGCCGGTCGTCGAAGGGGATCGGGTCGATGCTCCAGATGCGCTGCCATCTCAGCTCGACGTCCTCCTCGCGCGCGAAGCGCTGGCTCGCCTCCTGGGCGAGCTCGAGCAGCCGCGCGAGCTTTCCGGCGTCGAGGTGCCGTTGGTCGAGGAGCTGCTCGGCCGTCTCGACGACGGACGTGACGATGCCCGGCTTGCAGACGACGGCCCCGGACGTGCAGACGGCGCCGTCCCCCACCTCCGCGGCGATCGGCCGGATCTCGAGGGCGAGCTTCGCGGCGCCCGCGAGCGCGTCGCGGCGCTTGTCCATGGGCGTCGAGCCCGCGTGGGCGGCCTGGCCGCGCCACGTGATGAGGTGGCGCTCGACGCCGAACGTCCCGAGCACGACGCCGAGCGGCAGCTCGAGCGACTCGAGCACCGGCCCCTGCTCGATGTGGAGCTCGAGGTACGCGGCCGCGCCGTCGAGCTGCCGGCGCGCCTCGAGCGCACGGTCGAGGTCGACCCCATGCTCGACGAGTGCTTCCGGGAGCGCGATCCCATCGGCGTCGCGGCGATCGCGCAGCTCGTCCTGGTCGCTCATCGAGCCGGCGGCGGCCGACGAGCCGAAGAGCGAGCGCCCGAAGCGGGCGCCCTCCTCGTCCGCCCAGTCGACGAGCCGCACAGTGAGCGGCGGCGTTCCCTCTTCCGCGATACGGCGCACGACCTCGACGCCCGCGAGCACGTTGAGACAGCCGTCGAGCCAACCGCCGTTCGGCACCGAGTCCATGTGACCGCCGATCAAGAGCGCCCGCTCGGACTTTCCCGGCAGCGTGAACCACTGGTTGCAGGCCTCGTCGATCTCGTACTCGGCTCCGGTCGGCGCGACCTTCTCGCGGAGCCATGCGCGTCCGCGCTCCCAGGTCTCCGTCCACGCGACGCGCTGGGCGCCGTTCTCGTCACCCGTGAGCTCGGCGAGCTCCTTCAACTCGGCGACCGTGCGAGAAGGATCCAGAGCCACGTTGCGACTCTACAAAGCCCCGCGTACAGTCCTGCGCATGTCGATCCTGATCCGCGGAGGGCGCGTCGTGACCGCCGCCGACGACTACGTGGCGGACGTCCTGATCGAAGGCGAGCGCGTCGCGCTGATCGGCGCCGACGTCGACGTCGCGGCCGAGCGGACGATCGACGCGAGCGGCAAGTACGTCCTGCCGGGCTGCATCGACCCGCACACGCATCTCGACATGCCGTTCGGCGGCACGGTCACGATCGACGACTTCGAGTCGGGACAGGGCTCGGCGGCCTGCGGCGGCACCACCTGCCACGTGGACTTCTGCATCCAGGGCAAGGGACAGACGTTCGCCGAGGCGCTCGAGGGATGGCATGCCAAGGCAAACGGCAAGACGCTGATCGATTACGGCTTCCACATCGCCGTCACCGACCTCGCCGACGAGGAACGGCTCGAGGAGCTCGCGACGCTGCCCGAGCAGGGCATCACCTCGTACAAGCTCTTCATGGCGTACAAGGGCGTCCTCCAGGTCGACGACGAGACGCTCTTCCGGGCGATGGAGGTGGCCGCGGCGAGCGGCGCGCTCGTGATGGTGCACGCCGAGAACGGGGACGCGATCGACGTCCTCGTCCGCGAGGCGCTCGCCCGCGGCGACACGGCGCCGGTCAACCACGCTCTCACGCGGCCGCCCGAGCTCGAGGGAGAGGCGACGAACCGGGCCATCCAGTTGGCGCGCATCGCGGGCAGCCCGCTCTACGTCGTCCACGTCACGTGCCGGGAGGCCGTCGAGCCGATCCGCCGAGCCCGCGAGCAGGGCTGGAGCGTCTGGGGTGAGACGTGCACGCAGTACCTCTTCCGGTCGATTGACGATCTCGCTCGGCCGGACTTCGAAGGCGCGAAGTACGTCTACTCGCCGCCCGCGCGCGACGCCGCGAACCACGACGTCTTATGGAACGCGGTGCGCACCGACGCGCTCTCCGCGATCTCGACCGACCACTGCGCCTTCCTCTGGGACGGGCAGAAGACGCTCGGCAAGGACGACTTCACGAAGATCCCGAACGGCGGCCCCGGGCTCGAGGACCGGCTCAAGATGATCCACCATTTCGGCGTCCGCGAGGGGCGGATCAGCCTCAACCGGATGGTCGACCTCCTCGCGACGCAGCCGGCGAGGCTGTTCGGCCTCTACCCGCGCAAGGGGACGGTCGCGGTCGGGGCCGACGCCGACCTCGTCGTCTTCGACCCCGAACGGCGGGACACGATCTCGGCGTCGAGCCACCACTCCAAGTGCGACTACAGCCTTTACGAGGGAACCGAGATCGTCGGTGCGCCGGAGCACGTGCTCCTGCGCGGCTGCGTCCTCGTCGAGGACGGCGAGCTCGTGGGCACGCCGGGTATGGGCCGCTTCGTGCGCCGGGCTCGTTTCGGCGAGCAGCTCGAAGCCGGCGCGGCCGTGTCGTCGTAAGGCTCCGAGCAGGGCTTTTTTTGCCGCGCGCGAACAGAACCTTCGCTAGCCTCATGCGAGTCGTGGGGTCCCACATCGGAGCGCGGCGCGGGCGGCTGGGGCTGCTCGCTGGTCTTGCCATCGCGCTGATCGCGCTCCTTTCCGCGAGCGTGTCCGGCGCTGCCACCACTCGCGCCAAGGGCCTCGACGTCTCCACCTGGAACGGGACGATCAAGTGGGGGAAGGTCGCAAACGCGGGCTACCGCTTCGCGTTCGGGAAGGCGACCGAGGGCACGACCTACAACGACAAGACATACACGACGAACCGGAATGGCAGCGAGAGCGCGGGCCTTGCCTTCGGCGCCTATCACTTCGCGCGGCCGGCCGGCAAGAACATCGCGGCCTCAACGGCGAGCGCGATCCAGCAGGCCAACCACTTTCTCGCGATCGCCAACCCGCAGCCGGGAGAGCTGCCGCCGGTGCTCGACCTCGAGGCGTCGGGCAACCTCCCCAAGCAGCGACTACTGACCTGGACGCTCGCCTGGCTCGGGCAGGTCGAGGCCCGCACCGGTATCGAGCCGTTCGTCTACACCTCGCCGCTCTTCTGGAAGGGACGACTCGGCGACTCGACCGCTGCCGCTGCCGCGGGTACCCGCCTCTGGATTGCGCACTGGACGTCCAAGAGCGCGCCGCTCGTCCCCGCCCGCAACTGGAACGGCAACGGCTGGAAGTTCTGGCAATGGACGAATTGCATCGCCGTCCCCGGCATCCAGCGCTGCAGCGACGGCGACCGGCTGAACGGCACGAAGCTCGCGGCGGTGACCATCGAGCCGTACCCGGCCGGGCCGCCGCTCCTCTCGACCCCGCCGACGATCGTCGGCGCTCCCGTGGCGGGTCAGACACTCGCGGCCGTGCCCGGGACGTGGGAGGGTGGCAAGCCGCTCACCTTCACGTACCAGTGGAGGAGCTGCGACGCTGCCGGCGCGAACTGCACCGCGATTACGGGCGCGACGGGCGAGTCGTACCGGCCGGTCACCACCGACGTCGGACACTCCCTCAAGATTGTGGTGACCGCGGCCGCTGCGGCGGGAACGGCCAGCGCCGTCACCGCGCCGACCGCCGCCGTGGCGGCGGCGGGAACCTCGCCGTCCGCCCAACCGACGAACCTCAAGCCGCCGCAGATCACCGGTCAGGCGCAGGTCGGGGTGGCGCTGACAGGCTCGGTCGGAACCTGGACCGGCTCGCCGACGAAGTTCACGTATCGCTGGCGACGCTGCAACGCAAGCGGCACGTCCTGCCTCGCGATCCCGCACGCCACCACTCCCCACCGCACGCTCACTCCCGACGACATCGGCTCCACGCTCTCGCTGGTCGTGACCGCGACCGGCAAGGGCGGCGGGGCGTCAGCAACGACCGCGCCGACCGAGATCGTCGTGGCGGCGCCGCTGCCGCCGGTGTCGATCGGCACGCAGTCGGTTACCCGCGGCATCGCGGGCAACATCCAGACGGACGACGGGCGGGCGTCGGTCACCTGGCAACCGGGCGCGGTCCCCGTGGGCAGGACCGTCTCGCTCACCACCTTCAGCGGCGCGCTCACGGTGCCCGGCAGCGAGGTGTCGCTGTCGGTGCCGGGGCTGTCGAAGGGCTTCCGGTGGCCTCTCGACCTGGCGTATGCGCAGCAGCAGCCGAACCGGACGGTGCTGGGCTACTCCACGGACGGGAAGGTCTACCACTCGATGCCGCCGCTCCAGCCTGCGCAGCTCCCGCCCGGAACGGCTGTCGGCTGGTACGTCGACGCGAACAACCTCACCCACGTCCTGACGCGGACGCCGTTCCAGGTCGCGCTGTTCAAGCAGGGCGCCTGGGGCGATCCCACCTTCACGTCGCCCACCGGCCCGGCGCTGAAGACGCAGACCAGGTTCCAGGCCCTGCCCCATCCGGCCGACCACAGCATCCTTCTCCTCACGCGGCTCGCCGTGCACTCCCAGGCCCGCATCACGGCCTCGGTCACCGGGCCGCATCGGACGTCCGTCGTGATCCTCGGCCACGGGAGCCGCTTCGGCGCCCGGCTCGAGGGCGGCGGCTTCCGCACCGTGCAGGCATACCGCCGGAAGCCCGGCTCCATGCAGGTGCGGCTGCGGCTGAACGCGCGCACGCTCCGGCCCGGCAGGTACAGCCTCCGCGTCGTCGCCGTCGATCCGTGGGGACGGCACGGCCGCAAGACGCTCCGGTTCCGCGTTCGCTGAAGCTAGCGCCCCGCGACCGGGAGCGCCCGCAGGCTGAGCAGCTCGTAGGCGAAGTTCGCGGCAGCGAGCGCCGTCTGGTGACCGGGCCCGTCGTAGGGCGGCGAGACCTCGACGACGTCAGCGCCGGCGAGGTCGATCCCGGCCAGCGCGCGAACGAACGAGAGCGCTTCCGCGGTCGAGAGGCCGCCGACCTCCGGCGTTCCCGTCCCCGGCGCGAAGGCCGGGTCGAGCACGTCGATGTCGAAGGAGAGGAAGACGGGACGGCGACCGATGCGCCCGCGCACGAGGTCGGCGTAGACGGACGGGCCGAGCGCGCGCAGCTCGTCGCACGAGAGCACGGTGAAGCCCAGCGCGCGCGCCGAGTCGATGTCCTCTGCGCCGTAGAGCGAACCGCGTAGGCCCGCCTGCACCGACGACTTCGGCTCGATCAGCTTCTCCTCGAGCGCCCGCGCGAACGTGGTGCCGTGGAAGTAACGCTGGCCGAAGTACTCGTCCCACGTATCGCCGTGGGCGTCGAGCTGGACGAGGGCGAGCGGCCCATGCTTCCCGGCGAGAACGCGCAGCTCGGCCAGCGTGATCGAGTGGTCGCCGCCGAGGGCGAGGGGGAACACGCCGGCGTCGACGATCTGCGCAAGCGCCTCCTCGACTTGCCCGTACGTGCGCTCGGTGTCGCCGGGAGAAACGGGCACGTCGCCGTAGTCGACGATCGAGAGCGTCTCGACCACGTTCACGTCGAGCCCCGGGTTGTAGGGGCGGAGCAGAGCCGACGCGGAGCGGATCGCCTCGGGGCCGAACCGCGGCCCCGTCCGGTAGCTCGTCGCCGTGTCGAACGGGATGCCGTAGACCGCCGCGTCCACACCGGCCAGGTCCGTCGTGTGCGGCGCGCGCATGAACGTCCGGATCCCCGCAAAGCGCGGGATCTGTTTCGCGTCGAGCGGCCGGTGGTGCGGCTCCGCCACTACCGCGTCTGCGGGAAGCCCAGGTCGATCCGCGAGGTCGCGGGATCTGGCCAGCGCTGCGTGACGACCTTGCCGCGCGTGTAGAAGTCGATCGCCTCCGGCCCGTAGACGTGGCGGTCGCCGAAGAGCGAGCCCTTCCAGCCGCCGAAGGAGTAGTACGCGACCGGCACCGGGATCGGAATGTTGATCCCGACCATGCCCGCCTGCACGTCGAACTGGAAGCGCCGCGCCGCGCCGCCGTCGCGCGTGAAGATCGCGACACCGTTGCCGTACGGGCTCTCGTTCACGAGGCGCACGGCCTCCTCGTACGTCTCGACGCGGGTCACGCCGAGCACGGGACCGAAGATCTCGTCGACGTACGCCTTCATCTCCGGCGTCACGTCGTCGAGGAGGCTCGGGTTGAGGAAAAAGCCGTCCTCCGGCACGCCTTCCCGGCCGTCGACGACGACGGTGGCACCCTCGCCGGGCGCGTTCTCGACGTACGACGCGACCTTGTCGCGATGCTCGCGCGTCACGAGCGGCCCCATCTCGGACCCCGGATCCATCCCGTCGCCGACCTTCACCTTGGGGATCCGCTCCCGGATCGCGTCGACGAGCGGCTGCGCGACGTCACCGACGGCGACGACGACCGAGACGGCCATGCACCGCTCGCCCGCGGAGCCGTAGCCCGCCGAGATCGCCGCGTCGGCGGCCGCGGCGACGTCGGCGTCGGGCAGTACGAGCATGTGGTTCTTCGCGCCGCCGAGTGCCTGGCAGCGCTTGCCGCCCGCTGTCGCCTTCTCGTACACGTAGCGGGCGATCGGCGTCGATCCCACGAAGGAGATCGCGGAGACGTCCGGATGCCCGAGCAGGGCGTCGACCGCGACGCGGTCCCCCATGATCACGTTGAAGACGCCGTCCGGCAGGCCGGCTTCCGCCAGCAGCTCGCCGATCCAGAGCGAGGCGGACGGGTCCTTCTCCGACGGCTTGAGCACGAAGCAGTTGCCACAGGCGATGGCCGGCGCCCACATCCACATGGGCACCATCGCCGGGAAGTTGAACGGCGTGATTCCGGCGACGACGCCGAGCGGCTGCCGGATCGAGTAGACGTCGATCCCGGTCGACGCTTGCTCGGAGTGCTCGCCCTTGATCAGCTGGGGGATGCCGCAGCAGTATTCGACGACCTCGAGCCCGCGCGTCACCTCGCCGAGCGCGTCGCTGAAGACCTTGCCGTGCTCCCGGACGAGGATCTCGGCCACCTCTTCGCGTCTCGCGTGGAGCACCTCGCGGATGCGGAAGAAGAGCTCGGCCCGCTTCGCCAGCGAGGTCGAGCGCCAGGCCGGGAACGCTTCGCGCGCCGCCCGGACGGCCGCGTCCACCTCCTCCACGCTCGCGAAGTCCACGGCGCCGGTCTGGTGTCCGGTGGCCGGGTTGTAGACGGGGCCGTTGCGGCCGGATCCGCCGTCGACGCGGCGCCCGCCGATCCAGTGCGGGATCCGCGCGGTCGTCGGCGCGTCGACGGTCTCGGTCATGCCGAGTAGCGTAACGCCGTGTCCCAGCTCATCGATTTCGTAGAGGCGCCGGGCCGCTTCATGGAGCCGACGCAGGGGGCGTTCGTCGTGAAGACGCCTCGCTTCGTCGCGGTCGGCGGCGCGGACGGCGTGTGGGCTTCCGTGCAGGGAGTGCGCCTGCGCGACGGCGAGGCGCCCGATGCGGTGGCGGAGGTGCGGGAACTCCTGGCCAACGGCACGCACGTCGCGAGCTGGTGGCTGAGCGAGCACGCGACGCCGGCCGATGTCGAAGAGCAGCTGCTCGATGCCGGCCTCGACCTCGTTGCGGACGACTATCTGCTCGACGGACTTCTCCTCACGACGCCTCCGCCGGCCGGCCCGGCCGCTGTGGAGGTCCGCCGGGCCGCCACCGCCGAGGAATGGGCGACCCTTCGCGAGCTGCAGGACGGCATCTTCGACAACCCATCAGAACGCCGAGCGACGCGCGAGCAGCTCCTGGCGGAGTTTCCGAAGACGAGCTCCGTCCTCTTCGGTGCGTGGCTCGACGGTCAGCTGGTCGGCGCCGCCGGCGCGACCCCGACCACCCGCGGCATGCTCCTCTGGGGCGGCTCGGTGCGCGAGGACGCGCGCGGTCGCGGCTGCTACCGCGCGCTCGTCCGCGCGCGCTGGGACGACGCGGTCCGGCGAGGCACGCCCGCGCTCACCGTCGGTGCAAACGACCGTTCCGGCCCTGCCCTCCGCAAGCTCGGCTTCGAGAAGGTGCTCCAGTTCCGTCGTCTCGAGGACGTACTCTCGGTGTCGTGAAGGAGATCTGCCCGCGCTGCAGCGCCGAGATGGAGTGGCGACACGGCACGTTCCAGTGTC
>JAICZB010000085.1 GCA_025933895.1 Thermoleophilia bacterium | reverse complement strand
GTACCCGGTCGAGGCCGTCGCGTACATGGATCGGATCGCGCGGGCGGTCGAGCCGAGCCTCGATTACCGGCACGAGCTTCCCGAGGCGCACGAGAATCCGACGATCGGCCAGGCGATGTCGAACGCCGCCTGCGACCTCGCTGAGGCGCTGCAGTCGAAGGCGATCCTCGTTCCCACGTTCACCGGACGGACGGCGAACGCCGTCGCGCGCCTGCGCCCGCGGCGTCCGGTCGTTGCGCTGACGCACGTCGACTGGGCGATGCGCCAGCTCGCGCTCGAGTGGGGCGTGACCCCGCTCCTGATCTCCGAGACGAGCGACGTCGAGGAGCTCTGGCGCCTCGCCGTCGAGGCCGCGCGCGAGGCCGGCATCCTCGAGAGCGGCGACGGTGTGGTGATCACGGCGGGAACCGCGGTCAACATCCCCGGCACGACGAACGTGATCAAGGTCGACGTCGTCCCGTAGCCGCAGGACCCTGCGGCCCGCCGGAGAACTGCGCCTGGATGGCCTCCAGGAGGAAGAGGAAGCGCCGCCTACGTCTGGGTGGTCCGGTCGCCCGGCGCTGGTTCGCGATCGGTGCGCTCGTGCTCGTCGGGCTCCTCTACTACCGGCCGCTGCACGACTACGTCGACGCCCGCTCCCAGCGCGCGGTCCGGATCGAGGCCGTCCGGAAGCTCGAGCGGGAGCAAGCCGCGCTGAAGCAGCGGCTCGAGCACGCGTCGTCGGTCGCGGCCCTGGCCGCCGCGGCCCGGACGCTCGGCTACATCCGCCCCGGCGAGCACCTCTTCATCGTCAAGGACATCCCGCACTGGCGGAGCAGGCAGCATGCACAGGGTCATGCTGCCTCCGCTGGTCACCGACGCTGATCGAGCAGCCGTAGCGCGCCAGCTCGGACGCGAGCCGCGAACCCTGCGACGCGTAGCCGTCCGGTGCCCGTTCGGCGCCCCGGTCGTCACCGAGCAAAGTCCCTACGGGCCCGACGGCGAGCCGTTCCCGACCACGTACTACCTCACCTGCCGGCACCTCGTCGTGGTCGTCTCGCGACTCGAAGCCGCGGGAGGCGTCGAGCGCTGGAGCGAGGCGACGCGCACCGAGCCCTCACTCGCCTCGAGCCTCGCGATCGGCGACGAGGAGCAGCGGCGACTGCGCAGCGAGCTCGCCGGCGACACGACGGGAAGCGACGGCGGCGCCTCGCTCGGCTACGGCATCGGCGGATCCCGGCGTGGCGGGAGCCTCAAGTGCCTCCACGCCCACGTCGCATTCGCTCTCGCGCGTCCGGGCTACGAGCTCGGCGAGCGCATCCTCGCGGAGGTCGATCCCCGCTGGCCCGAGCGGTGCTGCTCCCTGTGAGCCGGAACCTGTGAGCCGGATCGAGGTCGCGCGGCAGGAGTGGGAGGACGGGAGCCGGCGGCTCGAGGCCGCCCGCGAGGACGCGCGCAGGTACCGGCAGCTGCTCGAGCTTCTCGAGCTCGTGCTCGACGAGCTGCGCAAGCGGATCGGCCAGACGTACACGCTCGGCGAGCTCACGACCGCCTTCGGCGAGTCGGAACGCTGGGCGCGCGAGGTGCTCGAGGAACGGGCTCCGCAGTCGGGTTGGCCGCGCGATCTCACGCTCGTGGTCGCCGCCGCGTTCGACGCATATCAGCGCGGCGCTACCGATTACGAACCGTGAGGATATGGGTCTTGACGTACATCCACGTGTAATAAGCAGAAGATTTGGTCAAATTCCCACCGATGGGCTTCAGGGACGACGGCGGACGCCATGACCCCGAGTGGCTGACCCTCGGACAGGCCGCGCGCTTCCTCGGCGTCGCCCAGAGCACGATCCGCAAGTGGTCCGATCAGGGCCGCGTGCCGGCCTTCTACACGCCGGGCGGCCACCGGCGTTTCCGGCGCGGCGATCTCGAGTCGTTCCTCGCCCGCTCGGGCCCCGGTCGCCAGCAGAACGGCCCGTCGGTGCTCCTGGTGGACGACGACGAGCGGATGCGCGAGCTCGTGCGCATCGAGCTCGAGCGTGAGGGCTACGACGTGCAGGGGGCGGCGAGCGCCGACGAGGGGCTCGCCTCGATCGAGACGCGCAAGCCGGAGCTCGTCCTCCTCGACGTGATGATGCCCCACGTCGACGGCTGGGAGATGCTGCGGCGGATCCAGGAACAGTACGGCGCAGGCGCGATCCCCGTCCTCATGTTCAGCGGCCAGGTGGACGACGCGGCGCGACGGCAGGCGGCGACGAGCGGTGCCAGCGGCTTCGTCGGGAAGGGGTTCGATCTCGAGGAGCTCGTCGAGCAGGCGAAGTCGATCGTTCCCGTCTAGCTCGCGGGTGCTGCGCACCCGCTCGCTGGGGAACGGAACTGCAGTTTCTTGCCGGGCTGCTCCTCCATGCCTCGGACCGCAGCTACTAGGGCAAATCTTCCGCGGTGCGCAGGAGGCCCGAGCCGAGCAGCCCGAGCGCGGCGAGCAGGGCGACGTAGAGCCCGATCCCGCGGCCGGTCGAGACGAAGTACGTGTCCGGCACCGAGATCAGGCGGACGAGGACGAAGATCACGGCGAGGGCGCCGAGCCCGATGAGCAGCAGCCGGTCCGGGACGGCGGCGGGCAACAGGATGCCGGCCGCGCGCGACGCTTCGAGGATCAGCGTCGCGAGGCCGACGAAGAAGATGAGCTTCCCGAGGGCGCCCGTGTGCCAGCCGGTGACCGACAGCGTCAGCCCGTTCGGCAACCTCCCCGCGTACCAGTCGGTGAACGCGGAGATGGTGAGGACGAGGCCGGAGACCCAGGCGAGCCGCACGCCCCAGCTTCCGGAGAGGGGCGCCGCTCGCTCCGGGCGCGGTAGCCGGCGTTCCGGTCGCGTCCGGAAGGGGCGGGCTGGCTCGGGCGTTTGCACTGGAGCAGTATGGGCACAAAAGCGCACCGGCGCGCGTTGGGCGCGCCCTCTCCGAGGACGACAGGGGTGCAGGACGTAGGAGTACCGGTCCACGAGTCCGCAGGCGGGCGACCGGCCGCCACGACCGAGGTCCCGTTCGACGAGTCGGGATTCGCCGACTTCTCTCTCGCAGGCACGCGTGTCTCCGGCGAGTTCCGGTGCACCGACTGCGGTTACGGAGCGGTCGTCCAGCACGGGCTTCCGCCCTGCCCGATGTGTCACGGGACGGTGTGGGAGAGGCGCGGCCCGGTCGAGCAGCGAACGGGCAGCTAAGAACTCGCATCGAAATGAAGCACGGACTGTCCGGCCGCGCTGGTCGGCGCGATCCTGCGTCCTCGGTCGCGCGAATAGCGCTGCTATTCGCGCTCCCTGCGTCCTCGACTCGCACTCGACCATCGCGCCCGGTCAGCGCGTGGTCATTCCGAAACGAGTTCTAAGCCCGACGCCCTCGCCGGAGCCGTCCGGCCGGAATACTTTCGAGCGATGACCGATTTGCTGGACGTCGATTCGAGAGATGTCCGTTTGCGGGCGCCTTCGCTCGCGGCGCTCGTGCGCGCGGTCACGGCCGCGGCGGGCGCAGCGAGCGCGGCGGACGCGCTGCGGGCGCTCGCCGAAGCCGCGCAGGCCGTGTCGGGGGCCGAGGTGGTGCTCGTCCGCGCGCTCGAGGACGGCGGGGACCGACTCGAGACTGTGGCCGTCGCCGCGCCGAGAGCGCTCGCGGCGGAGCTCTACGGAACTGTGCTGCCGGTGTCGGAGCTTCCGGCCGCGCTGGTCGACGATCTGGCCCGCGCGCCGGAGAGCGTGCGCCGGATCGCAGAACGCGCGGCCGCGACGCGGCTCCTGCTCGTCCCCGCCCGCGCGGACGGCTATGCGGCTTCGGTCGAGCTGTTCCGATCCGGCGAGCCGTTCGGCGCGGAGCAGCGACTCGGCGCGGAGCTGTGCGCGGCCCAAGCGGCTCTCATCCTCCGCGCCTTCGCGCTCGGCGGCGACGCCTCCTCGCTCGCGCGCCCCGCCCTCGAGCTCGCCGGTGAGGCGCTCGCCGTCGCGCTCGAGGAGGAGGACGCAGCGGCCGAGGTCGTCCGACTCGCCGCCGGCGTCGCAGGCGCGTCCGCTGCGATCCTGTGGGAGAACCGCGGAGACGGGATGGTTCCCGCCGCCTCGTGGGGAGTCGAGCCCGTCGCCGATCTCGGCGCGGCACGCGAGGTTGCGGGACGGACCCTCGGCGAGCCTGGCCCGGTCAGCGCGCACGCGGCCGGGCTGCCGCAGGACTGCGCCGTCTCGACCACGCTGCCTCTCGGCCGGCCGCCGCTCGGCGTTCTGCAGCTGTTCCATCCCGCGGGCGAGGAGCCGGACACCGAGCAGCTCACCCGGCTCGCGACGTTCGGCGTCCGGGCGGCGCATGCCCTTCGCAGCGGCGAGCGTGCGCGACTCCTCGCGCTCGATCTCGAGCGGACGCGGGCGCTGCTCGAGGTGATCGTGCAGGCGACCGCCGAGCTGTCCGTCTCGCACACGCTCGAGACGGCCGTCGAGCGGGTCGCCGACCTGCTCGGCGTGGAGCGGGTGGCGGTCTACCTCCGCGGCGCCGGTGAAGGCGAGCTCGAGGCGGCGGCGAGCCGCGGACTGGCCGGACCGCACGCGCGCGTCGCGGACCGGTTGCTCGACGTCGCGCTCGGCCCGTCCCGTGAGCGAACGGTGCTCGAGGTCTCGGACGTCGTGCGAGACCCGCGGCTGGCGCCGGCGGCGGCGGCCGCTCGCGAGACTGCGATCGGATCGGCTCTCGCCGTCCCGCTCACGGCCCGCGGCGACGTCGTCGGGTTGCTCGCCGCGTACCCGGCAGGGTTGCCCGCGGCCGGGGAGCACGAGACGGCTCTGCTGGCGGCGCTGGCCGGGCAGCTCGCGGTCGCGGTCCAGAACGCACAGCTACACGAGCAGGCGACACGGCTCGGGGAGGAGCGGGAGGCCGCGCTCGCCGCCGAGCGGGCAGCGGCACGGCAGATCCGAGCGCTCTACGAGGTGTCCCGTTCCTTCGCGCAGAGCCTCCGCCTCGACGAGACGCTCGACGCCCTGGCGCGCACCGTCGTCGAGGTGCTCGATCTCGACGCTGCCGTCGTGCGGATGCCGGACGAGCGGCGCGAACAGCTCATGCCGCGGGCCGTCCACATCCAGGAGGCGCCGTTCGCAGACGCGGTCCGGACGATCCTCACCCAGCCGGTTCCGTTCGGCCAGCGGAACGTCCAGCGGCTCTACCTCGATCGGCGCGCCTTCCGCCTCGGTGTCTCCCGCGAGCCGGGCGAGCAGTTCCTGCCGGCGCTCGTCCCGTTCCTCGAGAAGGGCTGGACGGCTGCCGTCGTCCCGGTCGCGCTGCCGACCGAGGTGGTCGCCTCGCTCAGCGTCTTCTCCTTCCGGCCGGGTAGCCCCATCTCGCAGGAGACGGTCGAGGCAGCGACGGCGCTTGCTGGACAGGCGGCACTCGCAATCGACAACGCCCGCCTCTACCAGCAGCAGAAGCAGTTCGCGGACACGATGCAGCGCTCGCTGCTGCCGCGTTCGCGTCCGGTGATCGAGGGGCTCGAGGTGGGCGAGGTGTACGAGCCTTCGGCGCGCGTGGACGTCGGCGGTGACCTCTACGACTTCCTCGCGCTCGACGACGGCCGTCTCGCCGTCGTGCTCGGGGACGTGACGGGCCACGGCGTCGACGCGACCGCGGACATGGCGATGGCGAAGTTCGTCTTCCGTTCGCTCGCGCGCGAGCATCCGGAGCCCGCCGACTTCCTCGCCTCGGCGAACGAGGTGATCTGCAGCGAGATCGGCCCGGGCAAGTTCATCAGCATGAGCTACGTCGTCGTCGACGGCCTCGCCGGGCGGGTCGCCGCCGCGAGCGCGGGCCATCCGGCGGCGCGCATCGTCCTGCCGGACGGATCGACGCGGCCGCTCAAGGCGCACGGCCTCGTGCTCGGGATCGACGGCGACCAGGAGTACGCGGAGTCGCACGACGAGCTGCCGCCCGGCGCCTCGCTCGTGCTCTACACGGACGGCGTGGTCGAGGCTCGCCGCGACGGCGAGCTCTACGGGGACGAGCGGCTCGACGCACTGCTCGCGGAGCGGCGCGGGCTGCCCCCGCGCGCGCTCGCAAGCGCGGTCGCCGAGGACGCGCGGGAGTTCGCCGGCGGCGACCTCTCCGACGACCTCGCCGTCGTCGTCATCCGCAAGACCTGACGAAGATCTGAGATCTCCGGCCCGATCCCGGGGCGGAGGTGAAGCCGTAGAAAGCTAGAATCCATGCGACTCGTGGCCAAGCGCGCCGGCTTCATCCTCTCTCTCCTCGTCTGCGCCCTCGGCGTGGGAGCGAGCCACGCACGCGCCGACGGCACGCCGCCGCCGACGGTCATCGCCGACGGTGTCCAGATCGGCTCCGTCGACGTCGGCGGGATGAGCGCCGACCAGGCGACGGCCGCCGTCCAGCAGGCGTACTTCGCGCGCGTCGTCCTCCACGTCGGCCACCGGGGCGTCTCGGTCTCGCCGCATCACTTCCACACGTTCGTCCCCGTCGGGCCGGCCGTGCAGACGGCGCTCACGGCTGCCGCGGACACGACCGTCCGGATCACGCCGACGGTAGACACGCGCCTCGTCGCCAAGTGGGTGAAGACGCTCGCCGGGAAGACGTACCGCGCGCCGGTCGCCGGCGCGGTGATCCTCCGGCACAGCCGCCCGGTCTTGACGCACGCGCACCCGGGCCGCAAGCTGCGGCCGTTCCCGACGCGGATGCTGATCCGCGACGCGATCGTCGGCGGCACGCGCACGGTGATCCTCGCGCCGCTGAAGAAGCTCACCCCCACCGCGGCGAAAGCCGCGCCGGTGATCGTCATCCACCGCGGCTCGAACCGCCTCTACCTCTACAAGGGCGTCCGGCTTCTGCGCGTCTTCCCGGTGGCGACGGGACAGGCGGCTTGGCCGACCCCGCTCGGCCACTTCCAGATCGTCGTCAAGCAGAAGAACCCGTGGTGGTTCCCGCCGACCCAGGACTCGTGGGCGGCCGGCGCGAAGCCCGTCCCACCCGGGCCCGGCAACCCGCTCGGCACGCGCTGGATGGGACTGAGCGCGCCGGGCGTCGGCATCCACGGCACGGACGAGCCGTGGTCGATCGGCCACTCCGAGTCGCACGGCTGCATCCGGATGCAGGTGCCTTCCGCCGAGTGGCTGTTCAACCGCGTGCGGGTCGGGACGCCGGTGTTCATCATTCCCTCCTAGCCGCGGTCGTGGGGGGACGGCTCAAGCTCGGGGCGCAGGCGCTCGCCGTCGCGGGGGTCGGAATCCTCGCGGCCCTGCTCGTGTGGAAGCTGACGCACCAGACGCCGCCGCCGAAGGTCGGTGCGCCGGCGCCCGCGTTCTCGCTGCACCTCCTAACGGGCGACGGCCACCTTTCGCTCAGGTCGTTCCGCGGAAAGACCGTGGTGCTCAACTTCTTCGCCTCGTGGTGTCACCCGTGCAAGCGTGAGGCGCCGGTCCTCGAGCGGCTCTGGCGGGAGGATCGCACCGACCATCTTGTGGTACTCGGGGTGGACACAGGCCCGGACGCCGCGAGCGACGGGCGGCGCTTCGTCGAAGCCCACGGGATCACCTATCCTGTCGTCTTCGACCCGAATGCGGGAATCGCGTCGAACCGGTACGCCCTCCCCGGCTTGCCGGTCACTTACGTCTTGAACCCCCAAGGGCGCATCGTCGGCGACCCGGTCGTGGGGCCGGTCAGCGACAAGGGCTATAGCAAGCAATTCACGCGCGAGCTCGAGGCGGCGCTGAAGGCATGACCGGCCGGCTGAAGATGACGGCCCAGCTCGTCGTGCTCGCGTGCGTGGCGGGATTGCTCGCGCTCCTCATCTGGTCGGTCGTCCACCAGCAGCACGCTCCACACGTCGGCGCTCAGGCGCCGGCGTTCACGCTCCGCAACCTCGACGGGGCCGGCAAGGTCTCGCTCGCGTCCTACAGGGGAAAGCCGGTCGTGCTGAACTTCTGGGCGTCGTGGTGCGAACCGTGCAAGGCCGAGGCCACCGTGCTCGAGCGTGACTGGACGAGCTACCGCAGCCGCGGCGTGGTCTTCCTCGGCGTCGACTACCACGATCTCGCCACCGACGCGCGCCGCTTCGTGCGCGCGCACGCGCTGACGTTCACGATGCTCCAGGACGGCTCCGGCAACGTGACCGGCAGCTACGGGATCAGCCAGGTGCCGGAGACGTACGTCCTCAACCGGCAGGGGCGGGTCATCGCGCACCTCGCCGGCCCGATCACCGACCCGAGCTTCGCCGGGGAGTTCCGCAGCGCGCTCGCGAAGGCGGTGGCGTGATGCTGCGGCTCGCGGCGGTACTCGTGGTCGCGCTCGTCTTCGCGGCGCCTGCGGCGGCGGCGTGCACGCATCCGCGCACGTCGCTCGGATACCTCGAGGGGCAGGTGATGTGCCCGACCTGCCACACGACGCTCGACCAGTCCGACTCCGCGGCGGCGCAGCGGATCGAGCTGTTCATCTCGCGGAAGATCTCGGCCTGCTGGACGACGAAGCAGATCGAGACCGCGCTCGTCGCCAACTACGGGCCTGCCATCCTCGCGGCTCCGTCCCACAAGGGATTCGACCTGCTCGCGTGGTGGCTCCCGATCGTCGGCGTGCTTGGCGGCGGGCTCGTGCTCGCGTTCGGCGTCTGGCGCTGGAGCCGCCGGCGAGAATCCGACGAGCCCGACGAGCCGCCGGGCTCCGG
>JAICZB010000183.1 GCA_025933895.1 Thermoleophilia bacterium | reverse complement strand
GCCGGCGCGACACCACGCACCGGCCTCTGGCTCGACACGACCGATCAGACGCCGGAGGAGACGGTCGACGCGATCCTCGCCGGGACCGACTCGGCGAGCGCGACCTCGCGGGAGCCCATCGTCGTCGTCGAGTACGACGAGGGATGGCCCGCGCAGTTCGAGGAGATCGCGCAACCGATTCGCGAGGCGCTCGCCCCGCTCGGAGCGAAGGTCGAGCATGTCGGCAGCACCTCCGTCCCGGGTCTCGCGGCGAAGCCGGTGATCGACATCGATGCGGTGCTCTCCTCGAACGCCGACCTGGCGCGAGGCATCGAGCTGCTGCGCGACCTGGGATATGTCCATCAGGGGGACAAGGGCATCCCGGGACGCGAGGCATTCCTCTGGCCGCCCGGATCCCGCCGCCACCACCTGTACCTCGTCGTCGGCGGTAACGGTCCTCATCGCGACCACGTCGAGTTCCGCGATCACCTCCGCCGGGATCCGGAGACGGCGCGGGAGTACGCGAAGCTCAAGCGCTCGCTCGCCGAACGCTGTCGCGAAGACCGGCTCGCGTACGAAGAGGGCAAGAGCGGGTTCGTCAGCAGCGTTCTGCGAGCCGGGCACGAGACGCGTCAGCCGTGATCGACGGAGTCGTTTTCGATCTCGACGGTGTCCTGCTCCAGTCGGAGGAGGTGTGGGATGCCGTTCGCGAGCGGTACGTCCGCGACCGCGGCGGCCGCTACGACGATGAAGTGCAGCGGGCGATGATGGGCATGAGCGCGCCGGAATGGTCCCGGTACCTCCACGAGGAGGCAGGCGTTCCCGACGAGCCGGAGGCGATCAACCGCGACGTCGTTGCCTTGATGCTCGGGGCGTACCGGAATGCGCTGCCGTTGCTTCCGGGCGCGGCCGAGGCCGTCCGAAGGACCGCCGAGACATTCCCGCTCGCGCTCGCCTCTTCGTCGAACCGCGAGGTGTTCGAGGCGGTCCTCGAGCTCGGAGGGCTCGCCGAGTGCTTCGACGCGACCGTCTCCTCCGAGGAGGTCGAGCGAGGCAAGCCGGCGCCGGACGTCTACCTGGAAGCTGCCCGGCGGCTCGACGTCGCTCCCGAGCGTTGCGCCGCCGTCGAGGACTCGCACGCTGGCATCCGCTCGGCGAAGTCTGCGGGCATGCGCGTCGTGGCGATCCCGAACGCGAGCTATCCGCCCGACGACGAGGCTCTCGCGCTCGCTGACGTGGTCGTCCGCTCGCTCGACGAGCTGACGACCGAAGTGCTCAGCGGCTGACCCACCTGTCTCCGAGAGTCATGCCTCGGTGCCAGGCACCGGGATACGCTCAAGAGGGACATGTCAGGCGGACGGTCTCGCGTTCCTAAAGGCACTGGGCAACGCAGGTGTCGGTTCGGGACACGTCTCGGTGCCTGGCACCAGGCCCTGTCCCGAGCGGACTGGTTCGCTGCTAGAGGATCTGCTCGCCGCGCGCGTCGAAGGCACGGATTCCCGGTGCGATCGAGGGGTCGAAGTCCTCACGGAACATCGTGAAGATCGTGACGTCGCGGAGCGGCCCGCCCGCGCGGCCAGGCAACCGCCGGCGCAGCGTCGCCTCCTCGACGAAGCCAAGCTTGCGAGGGACACCGAAGCTGGCCTCGTTCCCGGGCTCGATCCGAATCTCGATCCGGTCGGCGGCGCAGACCTCGAAGCCGACACGGGTAAGGGCGGCGGTCGACTCCGTGACGAAGCCCTGGCGCGCTGCACTCGCGCGAACCCAGTAGCCGATCTCGAGCCCGCCCTCTTCGATCCGAGGATGCAAGCCGGTGCCGCCGACCAACTCGCTCTCGTCACTTCTGAAGATCCCGTGGATGAAGTTCTCGCCGGCGTCGAACGCGGAGCGGAAGCCTCTGAGGAGCTCGGTCTTCTCCTCGAGCGTCTGCGGCTCGTGCTCGACCCAGGGCATCCAGGGCCGCAGGTGGTCGAGGCTCGAGTCGATCGCGTCCTTCAGGAGCGGCGCATCGCGCGGCTCGTAGCAGCGGATGACGAGCCGCTCCGTCTCGATCCGGTACGGAGCGGGCGGACCGTCCCAGCTCACGCGACGCGTCCGACGAGGACGCAGCCGTTGTGCCCGCCGAGCCCCATCGCGTTCGAGAGCGCGACGTCGACCTGCGCCCGGCGCGCCTCGTTCGGCACGTAGTCGAGATCACACTCGGGATCGGGATGGACGTAGTTCATCGTCGGCGGCAGCACTCCGTCGCGAACGGCGCGGACGCACATCATCGCCTCGATTGCTCCGGCGGCACCGAAGCAGTGACCTGTGACCGACTTCGTCGAGGACACGGCGAGCCGGTACGCATGGTCGCCGAAGACCTCCTTGATCGCGCGGGTCTCGGCCGCGTCGCCGAGCGGCGTCGCGGTGCCGTGGGCGTTGATGTAGCCGACGCGCTCGGGCTCGACGTCCGCGCGCCGGAGCGCGTGCCGCATCATCTCCGCGACGCCGACGGATGCCGGATCCGGCTGCGCGAGGTGATGCGCGTCGTTCGACATGCCGTAGCCGAGGATCTCGGCGTACACGGTCGCGCCCCGCCGCTCGGCCGCCTCGAGCTCTTCGAGCACGAGCACGCACGCACCTTCCCCCATCACGAATCCGGCCCGGGTCGCGTCGAACGGCCGCGACGCCCGCGGCGGATGCTCGTCCTCTGCGACGAGCCCGCGCATCGCGCAGAAGCCGGCGAGGACGAGCGGATGCAGGCACGCCTCGGCGCCGCCCGCGAGCACCGCGTCGGCGTCTCCACGCTTGATCAGCTCCGCCGCCTCGCCCACGGCCGTCGAGCCGGTGGCGCAGGCAGAGATCGGCGCGTAGTTCGGGCCCCGGAAGCCGAGCGAGATCGCAAGCTGGCCGCTCGCCGTGTCGACGAGCACGTTCGGGAGGAAGGTCGGAGCGACGCGATCCGGCCCGCGCTCGCGCAGTATCTCGGCCTGCTCCATGATCCCGATGAAGCCGCCGATCGCCGTGCCGAAGAGGATCCCGATTCGATCCGGCGAGTAGGCGCCGTCGAGCCGCGCGTCGTCCACCGCCTCACGCGCTGCGCCGAGCGAGAGCAGGACGTTGCGGTCGAGCCGCCGCGCGTCCTTCGGCGAGGCGACCTGCGTCGGGTCGAAGTCCTTCACCTCCGCCGCGATCCGCACCGGGAACTCGCTCGCGTCGAAGGATGAGATGAAGTCGATCCCGCTCTCGCCGGCGACCGCCGCGCGCCACGTCGACTGCGCATCGGCGCCGATCGGCGTCACGGCGCCGAGCCCGGTCACGACCACCCGCCTCATCCCGCGAATTTAGACGAGGGCAGTTCGCTCAGGTTGCGCGGCGGGACATCCGGAACTCGCCCACCGTGCGGCCGAAGACAGTTGCGCGCCCGTGCCAGGCGTCGCCGTCGGGCTCGAGCACGTCCACGACCATCGAGAACTGCGGCCGGTAGCGCAGCTCGCGCCCGACCACGGCGAACGGCACCCCGACGCCGCCCGGGAGGACGGTCGCGCCGCGCCCGCCGTCGATCCGCTTCCGCAAGCCGGTCAGCGGCGGCAGAGCGCCGGACACGCGCCGAAGCTCCCAGTCGCCGTCGAGCTCGGCCACGCCTACGCGGTCTCGGCGACCGCAGCGTCGACGAGGACGGCGTACACCCTGGTCGGCTCGGTCTTGCCCTTCATGAGCACCTCGCCCTGCGCCTCGACCGGAATCCCGTCATCGATGCCCTGGCGCGTGTTCTCGTCGATCAGGATCGCTCGTCCCAGCTCCTTCGTGTGCGCCTCGAGCCGCGCCGCGACATTGACGGTGTCGCCGACGCACGTGTACGTGGCGCGATTCTGCGTACCCGTGTAGCCCGCGACGACACGGCCCGAGGCGATGCCGACCCCGATCTGGATCTGCACCTTGTCGCGCGCCGCCTGCTCCTCGTTGAAGAGGCGGATCAGCTCGACCATCTGGCGCGCCGCGAGCACGGCCGCCTGCCGGTGATCGTCGCGCGGCACCGGAGCCCCGAAGATCGACATCAGGCCGTCGCCGATCATCTGATTGACGATCCCGCCCTCGCCGGTGATCGCGTCCATCATCAGCAGGTAGTAGTCGTTGAGCAACTCGATCGTCTCCGCCGGCTCCCGCGACTCCGAGATCGTCGTGAACGAGCGGATGTCGCAGAACATCGCCGACGCCTCGACGTACCGGCCGCCGAGCGAGAAACCCGACGTCAGCAGGTCCTCGGCAACCTCCTTGGTCGCGAACTTGCTGATCAGCTCGCGCTGCTGGTCGCGGAGGCGCTTCTTCTCGAGGCTCGCGTTGATGCGCGCATTCAGGAGCACCGGATTGACCGGCTTCGTCAGGTAGTCCTCCGCGCCCATCTCCAGGCACCGGACGACGCTGTCGAGCTCGTCGAGCGCCGAGGTCACGATGACCGGGATCTCGCGCAGATGCGGGTCGTCCTTCAGCTTCGCGAGCACCTCGTAGCCGTCGAGCTCGGGCATGAGGACGTCGAGCAGCAGCAGCTCGAACGGCTGACCGCGCAGCAGGTCGAGAGCCTCGACGCCGTGCTCGGCGAACGCGACCGTGTGCCCCTCCTGCTCGAGCCCGCGCGCAAGCATCAGCCGGTTCACCCGGTTGTCGTCGGCGATGAGGATCGTGCCGGGAGCAGGAGGAGGGGCGCTCACGCGGGCGACTCCGAGCGCAAAGCGGAGAGAGCTTCCTCCAGCGGCGCATACTCCTGCTCGATCCGCTCGACGAGCTCGGTCGCGCCGTCGAGCTCGCCGGTCTTGGCGCGGTGCTCGAGGTCACGGCACAGCTCCGCAAAGCCCGCCGCGCCGAGCGTCGCGCCGTTCGACTTCAGCGTGTGCGCCGCCCGCCGCAGCTCCTCCGTGCTTCCCTCGTCCAGCGAGCGGCGAAGCGTCGCGACAAGCTCCGGCGCATCGGCGAGAAACGCGTCGATCACGTCGGCGAGGAAGTCGTCGCCGCCGAGCTCTCGCAGGTTCTGGAGCGCGGAGTCCTCGAGGCTTACGAAGCCGACCTGCGCGGCATCGCCGTCGCCGTTGGCGCGCGGCTTGACGCGCTTCAGCGCCGCGACGAGCTCCTCGGCGCGGATCGGCTTCGCGACGTAGTCGTTCATGCCGGCCGCGAAGCACGCCTCGCGATCCTCGGGGAGCGCGTTCGCGGTCATCGCGATGATGTGCGGGCGGGTCTCCTCCGGCCAGCGCTCGCAGATCCGGCGCGTCGCGTCGAGCCCGTCGAGCTCCGGCATCTGGACGTCCATCAGGACGACGTCGTACGGCCGCCGCTCGAGCGCCTCGATCGCTTCGAGGCCGTTGCCGGCGACGTCCGCCCGGTACCCGAGCTGCTCGAGCAGCCGGAGCGCCACCTTCTGATTCATCGCGTTGTCCTCCGCGAGCAGGATCCGCAGCGCGGACCTCGCGTGCCTTCCGTCGGTCACGGGCTCG
>JAICZB010000208.1 GCA_025933895.1 Thermoleophilia bacterium | reverse complement strand
TGGAAGCTCACGGCCACGACGAGCGTCGCGGCGCTCACGTGGCCGCTCGCCATCGCCGGGCTGGGCTTCGGCATCGCGCTCGTCACGATGACCGCCGCGGTGCTCGGGCTCGTCCCGCCGGAGCAGTCGGGCATGGCCGCCTCCACCGTGAACACGAGCCGGGAGCTCGGCGGCGTCTTCGGCGTGGCCGTGCTCGGCGCGGTCGTCAACGCGCAGCTGACGAGCGGGCTCACCGAGAAGCTCGTCAAGCTCGGGGTTCCGCTGCAGTTCCGCCAGATCGTGGTCCACATCGTGACCACGGGCGGCAGCACGAACCCGGCGGACTATCCGATCGCGAAGGGGAACGGGAACATCGTCGCCAGGGTCCTCCTGGCCGCCGAGGGCTCGGCCGGCCACGGCGTTCACCTCTCGCTGCGGATCGCCGGCGCGATCGTCCTCGCAGCGGCGGTCGTCGCAGCCTTCGCCGTGCGGCATAGGGTTGTCCGCGTGGACGAGGTGGAGGGCTGATGCCGCGAGCGGTCCTGATCGGCGGAACGGGCATGATCGGCCGCGCCGCCGCACGCGCGCTGGCGGCGGACGGTTGGGAGGTCGCCGCGGTCTCGCGCTCCGGAACGCTGCCCGAGGGGCTCGCGGAGCTCGGAGTGAAAGGCGCGGTGGCCGACCGTGCGGACGACGCGCAGCTGCGGGCGGCACTCGGAAGCGGCGCCGACGTCGTCCTCGACACCGTCGCCTTCGACCGCGAGCACGGCGAGCAGCTGAACGCCCTCGCCGGGCTGGTGGGGTCGCTGATCGTGATCTCGAGCGCCTCGGTCTACGCGGACGACGAGGGGAGGGCGCTCGACGGCGAGGGCGAGCCCCCGGCTCTGCCCGTTCCGATCCTCGAGAGTCAGAGGACGGCCGAGCCCGGCGACGCCACGTATTCGACGCGGAAGGCCGAGCTCGAGCAGACCCTGCTCGCAGGGCCGCTGCCCGCGACCGTGCTGCGCGCGTGCGCGATCCACGGGCCGGGCGCGAAGATGCCGCGCGAGATCTTCTTCGTCAAGCGCGCCGTGGACGGGCGGCGCCGCGTCGCGCTCGCCTGGGACGGCGAAAGCCGCTTCCACACGACGTCGGTCGCGAACCTGGCAGAGCTGATCCGGCTGGCAGCGGCAAAGCCCGGAGACCGCGCGCTCAACGCCGGCGATCCGGACCCGCCCACGACGCTCGAGATCTGCCGGGCCGTCGGAGACGCGCTCGAGCACGAGTTCGAGCCCGTCCTCCTACCCGGCGACGAGTACGACAATCCGTGGGCTGCGCCCAAGCCCAAGCCGTTCGTCGTCTCGATGGAGGCGGCTGAGCAGGAGCTCGGCTACCAGCCCGTGACGACGTACCCCGAGGCGGTCCGGGAGACGTCCGCGTGGCTCGTCGGCGAGCTCGAGCAGGGCCGCAAGTGGGACGGCACGTACCTCGAGGGGATGCTCGACTACGCATCCGAGGACGCAGCGCTAGCCTCACAGGAGTGATCGACGCAGGCGAGTACCGCGACCGCTTCCCGATCCTCCGGACCTGCACGTACCTCATCAACCACTCGCTCGCCGCGATGCCTGCGGCGGCCGAGCAGAACCTCCTCGAGTACGCCCGCACCTGGCGCGAGCGCGGTATCAGAGCGTGGGCCGAGGGCTGGTGGGAGATGCCGGTCACGGTCGGCGACCAGCTCGGACGGATCCTCGGCGCGCCGCCCGGCTCGATCGTCATGCACCAGAACGTGACGATCGCCGAGGCGATCGTCCTCTCGTGCTTCCGGCCGGACGGCGGACGCAATCGGATCGTCTACGAGGAGGGGAACTTCCCGTCCGTGCGCTACCTCTACCAGGCGCAGCCGGATCTCGAGGTCGTCGCGGTGGAGGACGGGCCGGCCGTCGCCGACGCGATCGACGAGCGGACGCTGCTCGTCCCGATCAGCCATGTCCTGTTCAAGAACGGCGAGATCCAGGACGTCGAGCCCATCGTCCGCCGGGCGAGGGAGGCCGGCGCCCACGTGGTGCTCGACTGTTACCAGTCGGCCGGCGTCGTCCCGTTCGACCTGACCGAGCTCTGGGTCGACTTCGCCGTCGGCGGGAGCGTGAAGTGGCTGTGCGGCGGGCCCGGCGCAGGCTGGCTGTACGTCCGCCCGGACGTGGCGGAGCGGCTCGAGCCGACGCTCGTCGGCTGGCAGGGACACGCCCGCCCGTTCGCCTTCGAGCCGGAGCTCGAGTACGCGACCGGCGCGCGGCGCTTCCTCACGGGCACCCCGAACGTCCCCGCGCTCTACGCCGCGACTGCCGGCTACGACGTGATCGAGGAGATCGGCGTGTCGCGGATCCGCGAGCGCTCGCTCGGACTCACCCAGCTCCTCATCGACCTCTGCGACGACGCGGGGCTCCAGATCGTCTCGCCGCGCGAGCCCGAGCGGCGGGGCGGCACCGTCACAGTCTCCACGCCCGACCACGCCGCGTGTCACAAGGAGCTCGGCGAGCGCGGGATCGTCTGCGACTTCCGACCCGACCCCGTGGGAGGCATCCGCCTCGGCCCGCACTTCTTCAACACGGAGGACGAGGCACGCCACGCGGTCTCCGAGCTCGCCGACATCGTGGCGAGCGGTGCGTACGAGCCGCACGTCGGCGCTGCGACCCTCTTTTGAGGGTCGGCTGCTCTCGATCGCGAGCCGATGCACGGGTTCGTGCGGCGGCTCGTGTTTCTCGTTGTCGTGGTCCTGGCCCTGAGCGCAGGGTCCGGCGCCGCGCGCTCGACGGCGGCGGCCACGGTAGGCGTCTACCCGTCCGGGACGACGTTCTCCGCCACCGGCGCTGCGCCGGCTCGCGCCGCGTCCTCCGTGTCGCTGGCGATGCCGATCGGGGGGACGGACGACGCGACCGTTCTCGTGCGCGGAGCGCAGAAGATCTCGATCCTGACCCCGGCGATCGCCCCGCCGTTGCAGCTGCATTTCTTCTTCGCACACTACGTCTCGGTCGACGGGACGGCGGTGCCCGACGCGCTCCTGCCCTGGGACGGCTCCGAGCGCTCGACCGAGCACACGAATCAGCCGCTCTGGGTCCAGGTGACCGTCCCCTTCGGCACCGCTCCCGGTACCTACAGCGGCCTGTTCTTCGTCGTCGCCGACGGGACGAGGACGCTCGTCCCGGTCTCCGTCGCGGTCTCGGGCGTGACGCTGCCGAGGCAGAACCAGGTCGCCGGGAGCCTCCGCACGGCCTTCAACTTCTCCCCGCAGTCGTACGCCAACAAGGCGGCAGAGCTCTACGGCGTCTCCCCGGACTCGACGCTCCCCGGCCTGTTCGGCTTCTTCGCCTCCTACGGGCTGTCGCCGAACAGCTGGGGTTACGGCAATCCGAAGTGGGGCTCCGGTTACACGAGCGACCGCCGCTGGTGGCTCGACAAGTCGGACGAGATGGTCACCGCCGCCGGCCAGCCCAGCCGGTTCGCGTCGATGTGGATCCCGATCTCGAACAACCGCTGGAGCCCGAGCACCTACGTCGGCGGCCGGTCGCCGTTCAAGCCGCAGTCCTGGTGCGGATACCTCCGCTCCGTGCACGGCTTCTGGCAGAAGCACGGCTGGGCCGCCTCGTACTCGTACCTGTGGGGCATGGACGAGCCCGGGCTGTCGCGCTTCAGGGTCGTCGCGCACCAGGCGAAGGTGGCGCACTCGTGCTTCGCCGGCAGCCACGTGATCGTCACCGGAATGCCGACCGCGCAGAACCACTTCCTCTGGAACGGCGGCAAGGACGACGTCGACGTCTGGACAGTGCTCGCGAGCCGCTACTACGGCGAGTACACGAGCCCGTCACTGTCGCGCCGCGGCATCTCGCACGCCGACCAGGAGCTGCGGCTGATCAACGCCGCGCGGCGTCACCACAAGGAGATCTGGACGTACACCTACGACGCCGCCTCGCACTCGACGCCCGGCCTGACTGCCACCGAGCCGGCCTCCGACCCGCGCGTCCTCGTCGACTGGGCGGCACTCGAGGGCATCACCGGCCTGCTGTACGGACAGGGGACGACGACGTACGCGAACGGCAATCCGCTCGTCTCGAACGACAAGGAGCAGGGCTCCTTCGTCCTCGTCTATCCGGGCCGCAACGGGCCGATCGCGAGCGCGCGCCTCGAGGTGCTGCGCGAGGGGATCGAGGACTGGGAGATCCTGAACGTCGTCCGCCAGAAGCACGGCTCCGCGGCGGTGCGCCGGCTGCTCTCCGGTCTCTTCTCGACGACGGCGAAGGGTGCGAAACTCGGCTGCACCGTGGGTTGTCCGCTCAAGACGACCACGCCGTACTCGTGGCCCACGTGGTCGCACGACGCGGGCACGCCGCGCACTCTCGCCCAGATGCGCGTCGCCGCGCTGCAGGCAGCGTCCTAGCTCCGCGCGACTCAAACATGCAGGGTGGGGCGGTAGGTCAGCTCCTGGATGTTGCCGTCGAGCGTTCGACTCTCAGCAGCTCGAGGTCGAAGTCGGCCGCGCCCTCGAAGATCGGAGCCGATCCGTTCTGGCCGGTGATCACGGGGAAGACGGTCACCTGGACGCGGTCGACCAGGCCGGCGGCCATCAGCGCCCGATTCATCGCCAGGCTCCCG
>JAICZB010000120.1 GCA_025933895.1 Thermoleophilia bacterium | reverse complement strand
TCAGCCGCGTCAGCCGCGGACGCGGTCGCCGCCGAGCGAGCGCGGCGCGCCGAACTCCCACAGCGGCTCCGGGATCGAGACCGAGCCGCCGTCGTCCTGGAAGTTCTCCATCAGCGCGATCATCGTTCGCGCGGTCACGGCCGTGCCGTTCAGCGTCGAGACGTGCTCGACCTTGTCGCGCCGCGTGCGGATCCCGAGCCGGCGCGCCTGGTAGTCGGTCGTGTTCGAGGTCGAGGTCAGCTCGCGGTACCGCTCCTGGCCGGGGAACCAGCCCTCGATGTCGTACTTCTTCGCCGCCGACGCGCCGAGGTCGCCGGCCGCGACGTTCACGACGCGGTAGGGGAGGCCGAGCTCGCGGATCAGCTCCTCCTCGATCTCGAGCAGGTGCTCGTGCTCGTCGTGCGCCAGCTCGGCGAACGTGTAGACGAACATCTCCACCTTGTCGAACTGGTGGACCCGGAACATCCCGCGCGTGTCCTTGCCGGCGGCGCCCGCCTCGCGGCGGAAGTTCGTCGAGTACGCCGTGTACCGCAGCGGCAGTCCGTCGGCGTCGAGGATCTCGTCGCCGTGATACGCCGCGAGCCCGACCTCGGAGGTCCCGGTGAGATAGAGCTCGTCGCGCTCGACGCGGTAGATGTTGACCTCGTCCGTCGGCAGGAAGCCCGTTCCGTACATCGCCTGCTCGCGCACGAGGACGGGCGGCAGCATCGGCACGAAGCCCTTCTCCACGAGACGGGCGAGCGCCCAGCGGTAGAGCGAGAGCTCGAGCAGGGCGACGTCGCCGACCCGGTAGACGAAGCGGGTGCCGGAGACCTTCGCGCCGCGCTCGGTGTCGATCCAGCCCATGGCGTGCGCGAGGTCGAGGTGGTCGCGGACGGGGAAGTCGAAGCTCGGCGGCTCGCCCCACCGGCGGATCTCGACGGCGTCCTCGTCGGTCTCGCCGTCCGGCGCGGACACGTCCGGCGGGTTGGGGACGCGGTCGAGGATCTCCTGCCGACGCGCCTCTGCCGCGGCGAGCTGCTCCTCGAGCCCCTGCAGCTCCGCTTTGAGGCGCTCGAGCTCGGCAAGCTGCTCGGGCGTCGGCTTGCCCTTCATCTTGCGCGCCGCCCGCAGCTCTTCGACCCGGGGCTGCACTTCGAGGACGGCGCGGTCGGCGGCGAGCAGCTCGTCGAAGAGCTCGCCGGCGCCCTTGCGTGCCAGTGCTGCGCGCATCTCGTCCGGCGCGGAGCGGGCTGCCCTGAGGTCGATCACGTGGCTGAGTCTAAGTAGGCCTCCAGGAGAGCAGCGATGCCTTCCTCGTGCACGGACGAGACGACGAGGTCGGCACGCGCCAGCACGTCCTCGTGGGCGTTCGCCACGGCGACGCCGAAGCCGGCCCAGTCGAGCAGCTCGCGGTCGTTCTCCCCGTCTCCGCAGGCGACCGTCTCCTCCGGCCGGAAGCCGAGCCGCTCGGCCACGAAATCGAGCCCGCTGCCCTTGCTCACGTCCGGATGCGCGAACTCGAGGAAGTAGGGCAGCGACTTGGAGATGAAGAGGCGTCCTTCGAAGCGTGGCTTCAGCTCGGCCTCGAGCCGGTCGAGCGCCTCCGGGTCACCGACGGCGACCAGCTTCGTCGGATCTCGGTCCAGCCACGCGCGAAGGTCGCCGACGGCATGTATTTCGAGGTGCTGGAAGTCGGCGTAGCGCCTTGCCTCCGGGGTCACCTCGGCGACGTAGAGCAGGTCGTCGACGTAGCAGTTGAGGTGGAAGCCGGCTGCGAGCACCGCGTCCATTGCCTCGCGGGCCTCCGCCAGCGGGATCGGAACGTGGAGAAGGAACTCACCCGTCGCCGGGTCGGCGACGACCGCTCCCTGGTAGCAGACGACGAGATCGTCGAGGTGCGCCTGCTCGAGGTACGGCCGCACCGCCCTGAACATCCGCCCGGTGACGACGACGACGTGCGTGCCCGACGCCCGCGTGCGCGCGAGCGCCTCCTCGGTCCGAGGGCGCAACACGCCGTCCTCGGCGATCAGCGTCCGGTCGAGGTCGAGCGCGAAGGCGGCGACGTGCCGCGGGAAACCCTCCGGGAGCTCGACCGCTACGGCGCCTTGCCGCCGGTCGACGTCACGACGTAGGCGGCCACGTCCGCGATCTGCTGCGTGCTGAGCTGCTTCTTGAAGGCGGGCATCACCCCGCCGCCGTTCGTCACCTGCGCGGTCACGGCCTGGTAATTCGCCTTGAGTGCGTCGAGATCCGGCCCGACAGTGCCGGTGGACTTCGCGGCGGAGAGTGTGTGGCAGCCGCCGCAACCGGCGCTCGCGAACACCGTGCTCCCCTTCTTCGTGTCGCCTTTCTTGTGGAAGGCGGGAACGATCGGGAAGGTGGTGGTCGGCAGAGTGTTCCCGGTGCCGACCATCGTCTGAGGCGTCGGAGAGGCGACTCCCTGCGCGCCGCAGCCCGCGATCACGACGGTGCCGAGCAGGACGGCGGCGATGATTCCTGGACGGCGCACCGGGACCGGACTCTAATGAAGGGCTAAGTCCACCGGTGCGGGAACCGGTGCGGGCCTCCCCGCTGAGTACCATTGGGGACATGCAACGCAGATCGTTCGGTCGTGATCGCGGGCTTTCGCTACGGATGCTGTTCACGAGCGGGCTGCTCGGCCTGCTCTACGTCGTCTTCGCGGTCGTCCTGTTCAGCGTCCTGAAGGTCGGGCTCGCGCCGATGCTCCTGATCGTCATCGGGCTCGCCTTCTTCCAGTACTACACCTCCGACAAGCTGGCGCTCGCCGCCTCGGGCGCAAAAATCGTGTCGGCCGAGGACGCGCCCGAGCTGCACGCGATGGTCGAGCGGCTCTGCGCGATGGCGAACCTGCCGAAGCCGCGCATCGCGGTCGTCGACAGCGATGTGCCGAACGCGTTCGCGACGGGCCGGAACCCGAAGCACGCGGCGGTCGCGGTCACGACGGGATTGTGGCGGCGGCTCGAGCCGCAGGAGATCGAGGGCGTCCTCGCGCACGAGCTCTCCCACATCGCGAACCGCGACGTGCTGATCATGACGATCGCGAGCTTCTTCGCCATGCTCGCCGCGATGCTCACGCGCTTCGGCCTCTATGCCGGCATGTTCGGCGGCTTCGGGGGCGGCGGCTACGGCGGCAACCGGAACAACAACAACAACCAGGTGCCGGTCTGGCTGATCGTCTTCCTCGTCTCGGTGGTCGTCTACGCGATCAGCTTCATCCTGATCCGGACGATCTCGCGCTACCGCGAGTACGCGGCCGACCGCGGCTCGGCGATCATCACCGGCGCGCCGGAGAACCTGATGAGCGCGCTCCAGAAGATCTCGAGCGGCATCACGCAGATCCCGCAGCGCGACCTGCGCGAGGTGCAGGGGATGAACGCGTTCTTCATCATCCCGACCAACTGGAAGTCGAACATGAGCGAGTGGATGATGGATCACCCGCCGCTCGAGAAGCGCCTCGCGGCCCTCTCCGAGATCGCCCGCGACATGGGCAAGCCCGTCGCGTAGTTCGGCCGGCGGTTCAGCTCTCCCGGTCGAGTTCCTCGCATTCGAGGCAAACCCATTCGCCGTCGTGCTCATCGTTCGCGCTGAGAGCGGCCGGCACCATCGTCACGCCGCAAGTCGCACAGATCGGTGGACGGTCGTCCGCATCCACGCCACGAGTCTCAGCCCACAACCGGACAACACCGGTCGAGGATGACATCGAGTTCCGGAATGACGCCTGACCCGCCACTTGACCTAGGTAGTGGTGCTAGCGATAATGGTGCTATGACAGTGCATCTTCCGCTGCCTTTCTCGCTCGATCCGTTGATGGCGGAGGCGAAGCGGCGAGCGAGACTGCGGCGGGTGCTGGTGGCCCTGATCGCGGTCGCGGTGATCGCGGCCGGCGCAGTGCTGCGGGTTGAGCTGCAGGGGTCGGGCTCGGTCGCCCCGATGCCGGCGAACCTGACGGTGCTCGCCGTCGGTAACGAGGGAATGGTCGGGCAAATCGGCCAACGCGCTCTTTTCCATCTCCGATGCGATCCCGCAGGTGGCAACGTGGCTCAGCCCGCCACGGCCTGCGCGGCAATCGCTGCGCAGCCAAGTCTCGTGACGCATCCGAAGCCCGTCTACAACCTAGGCTCAGACAGCTGGTATTTCACGATCACCGGCAGCCTGAACGGGAAGCGTGTGCACGTCGGCGTCGGGGGCGACTGGATGACGCAGATGGCGTTGATCGACAAGCTTGGCCTCGCCGGACCGCACGGGCAGCCGCTTCGTCTGCAACGCCTTCGCCATGGCTTCGTCGGGCTTAACCAGACCCATAGGTTCGCGCCCGGGGTGTTGCGGCCGGGCGACCTCGTCACCTGCCGCGTCCCGCACGGCTACCAAGGTGTCCAACTAGCGACGAGCGTCCCCGTTCATCAGGGCCTCGAGAGGTGGTTCGGAGCTACGCCGGGCGTGATGGCGGTCCGAGTACGACCCGATGGAGCGGTCATAGCGAGCTGCCTCGCTCGCAATCAGCTCCCACTCAGCAAGCGGGGCCGAACCAGGCTGCCGCATGGCTGGCCGCCGTAAGACTCTCGACTGGGCGAGCGATGCTCCCACCCGACTGGCTCTAAATCGGTGCGTCGTACAACGCGAGCCACTTGCTGAGGTCGGGCTCGACCGGTAGCTCGTGCTCGAGCTTCGCCTTCAGCTCGAGCTCCCGCGCGTTGTCGCGTTCCTGCTTTTCGCCGGTCGGGATGAACGGCCACCACGTGCCGGTCTTGAAGCCGTAGATCCAGTAGACCGGCTCGTCGCTGTCCCAGGCGCCGCCGGCGAAGCGGAACGCGGCCGCGAGGAGCTGTCCTCCGAAGCCGTGCTGCTCGAGTTCCGAAGCTAGTGCGTGGACACCCGCCACCTGGTCGTCCAGATCCGGGTCGTGGACGATCACCCACTCGAAACCGAGAGAGTCGGTTTTCCGGTCGATCGTCGAGCCCGAGCTCTGCGCTACGCCACGGAGAAGCTCCTCGGCGTCGTTCTCTGTGGAGCTGAACTCGCCGGCCGAGAGCGGCTTGAAGATCAGTGCGGCATCACCAGCCGTCTTGAGCGAGCACTCGGTCTCGAGCGTTACCGCGGCCGTCGACAGTGCGAACAGCTTGTCGGCCGCCGGCTCCTGCAGCTTCTTGCGGCCGAAGAGGATGTCGCCGAACCGGCTCAGGACTCGCTGGTTTCCTCGGCCGGCTGCGCCGCCGGCTGCGCGCCGGCAGCGGGCTGCGCACCTGTCGCCCCGGGCGCCGGCTCGGCGTCGCCGGCCGCGATCTCCTTCTGAGGCGCGCCGGAGCCGACCTCCGATTTCAGCTTCGCGAGCTCGTCGTCGACCTGCGAGGTGGACGAGATCTGCGCGAGCTCGCGGTCGAGCTGCGTCTGGTCGCCGGCGGTGAAGTCCTCGAGCGCGCCGCTCGACGTCAGCTCGTCGATCGCGGAGGCGCGCGCCTGCATCTCCTCGGTCTTGTCCTTGGCGCGCTGGATGGCCATCCCCGTGTCCTGCATGTGCTCCCCGATCCCGGTCGCCGCCTCGCCGACCCTGACCTGGGCCTCGGCGGCGGAGTACTGCGCCTTGAGGACCTCCTTCTGCGAGCGGAACGACTCGATGCGGGTCTCGAGCTGCTGCTGGGCCGCGACCAGCTTCTCCTGCTGGTCCTCGAGCTGCTTGACCTGCGTGTCCATGTCCTGCAGCTGCTGCTGCGCGACGGCCTTCTTCTCGAGCGCCTGCCGGGCGAGGTCCTCCCGGTTCGCCGCGACCGCCTGGCGCGCCTGCGTCTCGAGCTTGACGACGTTCTGCTGGAGCTTCTGCTCCTGCAGCTCGATCCGCTTCTTCGAGGTGACGACGTCGGCGGTGCCGCGCTTGACGTTCTGGAGCTGCTCGAGCATCTGCTCGTACGAGTAGTCGAGCGTCTCGGTCGGGTTCTCGGCGCGGTTCAGGAGCTTCGAGTACTTCGCCTTCACGATGAGCGCCGTGCGTGACATCAGGCCCGCCATCAATCCTCCTCGTGGGGAACACAGTTAGCCTAGCGCCATGCTCGTCGAGAAGAGCATGCATCCCGAGTGGCTCAGCAACGCCTTCGTGGTCGCCGCCGACGGCGGGCCCGCGGTGTTCGTCGACTCCGGGGCCGACGTCGCGCCGCTGATCGAGGCGGTCGAGCGGTGGGGCACGACACCGGTCGCGCTGCTCCGCACGCACTCGCACCACGACCACGTCGTGAACGAGGACGAGCTCGCGCGGCGCTACTCGATCCCGGTGCTCGCCGAGCCGGGCGAATGGAAGTGGGACGGCCTGCAGGTGCGGGGGCTGGCGACGCCGGGGCACTCCGACGACGGCCTCTCGTTCGTCATCGCGGAGGAGATCGTGGCGACGGGCGACACGCTGTTCCGCGACGCCGTGGGCGGTGGTGACGTGGCCGCCGTGCGCAGGTCTGTCATGGAGGTGCTCCTCGAGCTGCCCGACGCGACTCGTGTCCTGCCGGGGCATACGGACGAGACGACGATCGGCCGTGAGCGCCGAGAGAACCCGTTCGTCCGCGTCTGGCGGGGCGCGGAGGACGAGGGGACCGAGCGCGTCCGCGTCGGCGGGCGCGACGCGACGCTCCTCGTCTGGTCGCCGGACTACGACGGCAACGGCAAGGCCTGGGTGCGCTACGACGACGGGAGCGAGGCGACCGTCGGCGGCTCCCGCGTCGAACGCGGCTGACGGCTCAGACGGAGCATTCTCTCACCGCCGCGAGACCACGGTTCGCAGCGGCGAGCGTGTCGGGCGTCAAGTCCCGGACCTCGACCCAGAGCAGCATGTCGCGCTCCTCGTAGCGCCCTAGGCGAGACGTGATCCAGTGCGGCGCGCCGGGGGAGAACACGAACTGCGAGCCACGAACGTGCAGCCGGCGCAAGATCTTTGTCCGCTTGACCGGCCTGGCCTTCCACGGCAGGGCCGCGATCATCACCCCGTGCGGCGCCCACGCCAGGCGCGCGTCCAGCAGGCCGTCGTTGTCTGCGGGGTTGCCGAACTGGAAGTTCGTCAGCACGAGGTCGGTGCGCCCGAAGTGATGGACATTTCGCACGTGCCACCCGGTGGGCGGCTGTGCGCAGAAGACCGCACGCACGGGGGAGGGGCGGAGCGCGAACCACCCGGCCGCGGGTGCGGCGATCAGAATCGCAGCCGTGGCGACGAGCAGATGCCTTCTCTTCGCCCGCCGCTTCGCCTCGCGGATCAGAGGATGGAGCGCGATCGGCAGGCGTAGAGGCGGTGCCAACATGGCATTATCATATCTAGCAC
>JAICZB010000254.1 GCA_025933895.1 Thermoleophilia bacterium | reverse complement strand
TCCGAGCTGAGGGCCGAGTCGGCGGGGATCGTGTCGCTCTACACGCAGCAGGCGGGTCTCCGCAGTGTCTCCCTGCGGAACCTCCAGCTCGAGCTGGGCGGCGATCAGGTGTTCTGGGTACCCGTCGTACCCGGCGCCTCGTTGCTCGCCGGGCCGCTGCCCACGCTCTCGCGCGATGCGGTCCCCGCCACGGTGCTGCTCGGCGGTAGGCCGCCGGCGTTCGACCTCGACACCAGCACCGGGTCCTATTTCGCCGTCGGGCGGGTCGTCCGGCTCGCCGGTCACACGGCGGGCGCGCTCGTCGTGGCCGAGCCCGAGTCGGCGCTGCGCAACCGCTGGATCCAGCTAGCGCAGGAGCTGGCGCTCGCGTTCGGGATCGGCATCCCCCTCGTGGGCATCCTCGTCGTCTACTTCACGCGGCGGATCACGCGCCCGCTCGAGGCGCTCACCGCGGCGGCAGACGAGGTCGCCGCGGGCCACTACGACGTCGAGGTGCCGGAGCGCACGGGCGGCAGCGAGGTCGAGCGGCTCGCGGTGCGCTTCGACGAGATGGCCGCGAGGCTCGCCGAGTCGGAGCAGCTCTCGCGGCACTTCCTCATGTCGGTATCGCACGAGCTGCGCACGCCATTGACCGCGATCCGCGGCCATGTCGCCGCGCTGCGGGAGGAAGTGATCGACGACGAGGCCTCGCGGCGCCGGTCGCTCGAGGTGATCTCGGAGGAGGCGCTGCGGCTCGAGCGGCTCGTGGGCGACGTCCTCGACCTGGCGAAGCTCGACGCGCGGCGCTTTGCGCTGCTGCGCGAGGAGGTCGACATGCGAGCCCTCTGCGAGCGCGCCTACGCGACATTCGCCGAGGAGGCGCGCACCCGCGGCATCGACTACGAGCTCGAGCTGGGGGAGGGGGCGGTGCTCATCACCGACGGCGACCGGGTGCTGCAGATCGTCACGAACCTGATCGCGAACGCTCTGCACTGGACGCCGGAAGGCGGCCGCGTCGACCTCGGCCTCGCCGCGCAGAACGGCGAGGTGACGGTCGCGGTCGCGGACACCGGGCCCGGAGTCGCGCCGCAGGAGGAGGAGCGGATCTTCCGGCCCTTCTGGTCCGGCGACGGCGGCGGCACCGGCCTCGGTCTGGCGATCGCGCGCGAGCTCGCCGTCGCGCTCGGCGGCCGCCTGGAACTGAGCAGCGAGCCCGGCCGCGGCAGCCGCTTCGTGCTCGTCCTACCGGTGCGGAGTCAGCCTGCTTGACGATCCTCGAGGCTGTAGACGACCGCGCCGTCGCGCGTCAGTCCCTCCTCGAGCTTCACGAGCCGCTCCTCGACACTGCGAACGCAGCTTTCAACACTGCGCCAGCCCGACGCGATCAGGTCGACGAGCAGCGCGAGGTCGTCGACGCGCGCGTGGCGCTCCGCGAGCAGATCGCCCTCCATCCGCTCGAGCCGGCGGATGACCTGGTTCGTGAGGCCGCGCACCTCCGCGAGGTGCCGGGCACTCGGCCGGAAGTGCTGGCGCAGGCCGTCTTCGATCGCCGCGGGTAGTCCCGCTTCGAACCGGGCGGTCGTCGCGGCCAGCGACTCGACCGCGCTTCGCGCCCGTCCCAGCGCGGCGTCGAATGCCGCGGGATCCGTGCGGCCCGCGGCTGCGTCCTCGATCCGCTGTTGTGCACGTGCGATCGCGTCCATATCCATGGAGCCGACGGTACAAATCGCGTCGGATGGATCTCTCGGAGCTCGACTACGAGCTGCCGCCGGAGCTGATCGCACAGCATCCGGCCGAGCGGCGCGACGCCTCACGCCTGCTCGTCTACGAGCGCGAGACCGGCGCCGTCCGCCACCGCTCCTTCGACGGGCTGCCGAGCGAGCTGCACGGGGAGCTCGTCGTGGTCAACGACACGAAGGTCGTGCCGGCGCGGATCCCGATCGAGTCGCCGCGAGGCGAGGTGCTGCTGGTCGAGCGGCTGGAGGACGGGACGTGGGAGGCGCTCGCACGGCCGACGCGGCGGCTGCGGGAGGGTCGGCGCTACGGGCCGGTCGAGCTGCTCGAGCATCTCGGTGAGGGCCGCTGGCGTCTGCGGCTCGACGGCGAGCCGGAGGGGGACACGCCGCTGCCGCCCTACATCACCGAGCCGCTCCGCGATCCCTCCCGCTACCAGACCGTCTACGCGCGCGAGCCCGGTTCGGCGGCGGCGCCGACCGCCGGCCTCCACTTCACGCCGGAGCTGCTCGCGGCGCTCGACCCGGTGCGGGTCACGCTCCACGTCGGTCTCGACACCTTCCGGCCCGTGACCGCGGAGCGGCTCGAGGAGCACCGGATCCACGGCGAGCGCTACGAGGTCGAGCCGGAGGCGTGGGAGCGGATCCGGGTCGCGGAGCGCGTCCTCGCCGTCGGCACGACTACGGTGCGGGTGCTGGAGACCCTCGCACGCGGCGGGCCGCTCGCCGGTCGCACCGAGCTCTTCGTCACGCCGCCATTCGAGTTCCGGCGCGTCGATGCGCTCCTCACGAACTTCCACCTGCCGCGCTCGACGCTGCTCGCGCTCGTGATGGCGTTCGCGGGGATCGAGGAGACGCGGCGGCTTTACCGGCTCGCGATCGAAGAGGGCTACCGCTTCTACTCGTTCGGGGATGCAATGCTCGTGCTGTAGTGGCCCGCCCGGCGGTACTTGTCCGGTTCTCGCCCGCGAGCATGCGGCGCGCTGCGGGGTCCCCCGTCGCGCCGATCGGGGCCGCTATCGACGCTCCCTGCGTCCTTGCATCGCTTGGTGCTCGCGACCGAGAGCTCGAACGGCACCACCGGACGGGCCGCTGATGTACGACCACGTCACGATCCGCGTCTCCGACCGCGTCGTCTCGCGGCGTTTCTACGACACGTTGCTCGGAGAGCCCACGCACGCCGGCGAGCACTTCGACGAGTGGCAGGACTTCTCGATCGCGGAGGCCGACGACGAGAACCCGGTCTCGGGGCACCTCCATGTCGCCTTCGCCTCCCCGTCGCGCGAGGACGTGGACGGCTTCTGGCGTCGCGGGGTGGCGGCCGGCTACGCCAGCGACGGGGCGCCCGGACTCCGGACGAAGTACGACCCGAACTACTACGGCGCGTTCCTCCTCGACCCCGACGGGAACAGCGTCGAGGCCTGCTGCGGTTTCCGCAAGAGCGGCGACTCGCCCATCGACCATCTCTGGATCGGCGTCGCGGACCTGGGCGAGAGCCGACGCTTCTGGGAGGTGGTCGCATCGGTTCTGGGACTCGGCGTCAGCGACCCGTCGGAGGAGCACCGGTTCCACATCTACGCGCGGCACAGGTCGTCCGCGCTCGTCGCCGACGGACGGCCGCCGACGGAGCACGTCCACCTCGCCTTTCCGGTGCCGGACGACGAGACGGTCGCCGAGTTCCATCGCGTCGCGACGGCCGCCGGTTTCAGAGACAACGGCGGCCCCGGCGAGCGGCCGGAGTACCACGCGGGCTACGTCGGCGCCTTCGTGCTCGATCCCGACGG
>JAICZB010000278.1 GCA_025933895.1 Thermoleophilia bacterium | reverse complement strand
TTGTCGCGCAGCTCGGACGGGGTCGTGTGGCCGAAGAGGCGCCTGCCCTCGCCGGCCATGTAGTACGTGATGTCGATCGCCTCCTGGACGTCGCCGCCCGCCTCGGCCTTCACCTTCCCCATCTCACGCGTCATCAGGTCGGTGAGCGCCGGCTTCTCCTGCTCGAGCAGGCGCGCGAGCCGGAAGAGGATCTCGCCGCGCTTCGGCGCGGGCACGAGGCGCCAGTCGGCGTACGCCTCCTTCGCCACCGCGACCGCGCGGTCGACGTCCTCGGCGCCGGAGCGCGGGAAGACGCCGATCGCCTCGCCGGTGGCGGGGCTCGTGCTCTCGAATGTCTCGCCGGACGCGGCATCCACCCACTCGCCGCCGATGAAGTTCTTGAACGTCTGCGCCGTAGTCGTCGCCATGAGGCGAGACTAGCGCGAACTACTCGGGAGGTGAGTCGACGTCCGGGAACGTGCCCGGGTGGGCGCGCCGGCGGTCGCGAACCGTGCGCTTCTCCTTGTCCTCGAGCCGTGCCTCGGACTGCTTGCGGCGATCAGCCCCCGCGCGACGGTCGACGATGACGGTCACGTTCGGGTTGTCCTTGTAGTAGTCGACCATCTTGTCGTAGAGCTCGGCCTCGAGCTCGCGAGGAATGACGCAGTAGATCATCGCCGGCTGATTGTAGGACGGAAATCGGCGGATAGAACCCCCGTCGTCGGTATAAGGGCCAGATGCTGCGCCGCCACATCTGGTGGCTCGCCCCGCTCGCGGGCGCCGCCGTCGCGGGAGCGGTCGTCGCGGCCGTGTCGCTGGGCGGCGGCTCGTCCTCGAACTCGAAGCCACAGACGAGCCACGCACGCCTCCGGCCGGCTGCCGCCGCGCTCGCGTTCCAGCGCGCGATCACGGCCGTCGTGCACGAGGTCTCGCCGTCCGTCGTCCAGATCCAGAGCCGCTCGGGACTCGGCTCGGGCATCGTCTTCGATCGGAGCGGCGACATCGTCACGAACAACCACGTGGTCGGGAGCAGCAGCGGCCCGTTCACCGTCACCGCCGGAGCCCACTCCTACAGCGCGTCGCTCGTCGGCCGCTTCGCACCCGACGACCTGGCGGTCGTCCGCGTCTCCTCCGCGCATCTGGCGCCCGCCGCGTTCGCCGACTCGAGCCGGCTGGACGTCGGAGACCTCGCGATCGCGATCGGAAACCCGCTCGGCCTGCGGTCGAGCGTGACCGACGGGATCGTGAGCGCCTTCCGGCAGGGCGTCTCGGAGGGAAACGGCGTCGCGCTGCCGCTGATGATCCAGACAAGCGCCGCGATCAACCCGGGCAACTCCGGCGGCGCGCTCGCCGATCTCCAGGGCCGTGTGATCGGTATCCCGACGCTCGCTGCGACCGATCCCGAGCTCGGAGGCACCGCCGCGCCCGGGATCGGCTTCGCCATCCCGAGCAATCTCGTCAAGAAGATCGCGACGCAGATCATCCGCTTCGGCCACGTCGTCAACTCCCACCGCGCTTATCTCGGCGTCGAGATAGGCGACACGCCGCAGGGCGTACTGGTGCGGAGCGTCACGTCAGGCGGGCCGGCCGCGAAGGCAGGGCTCGTGTCGGGGGACGTCATCTCCTCCGTGAACGGCCACGACACGGCCACCGTCAACGACCTGACGAGCGTCGCGTCCGAGCTCAAGCCGGGCACGACGATCTCGCTCGGGATCGTGACGAAGCACGGAGCGCACAAGACGCTCCACCTCACGCTCGGCGAGTTTCCCGGGTCCTAGCCCGCTAGAGCCTGGCGATCGCTGGGACGAGACGGCCCTCGTCCTCGACCTGCGCGTTCCAGTCCTTGAAGCCGTCCTCGAGCTCCTCGAGCTCGTGGCCGCGCCGCTCGAGCCGCACGGGCTGGGCGGAGTCGGGACTCACGCGGTACTGGTACCAGGACAGCTCCCAGGCGACGGTCACCGCGAGCTCGCCGGAGGTGCCGGACAGTGGGACGATGCTCGCGCTCGGCTCGCCGAGGCTCTTGGCGATGCCGCCGACGGTGCGCCGGTAGGCGCTGCCGTTGAAGAGATCCGCGGCCTCGAGCAGCGCGACCTCGCCGTCGGAGAGCCTGCGGAGGATCGGCTCTTGCTGCGCGAGAGCCTCCGCGTCCGATGTGCGCGTGAGGCCGAGGAAGTCGACGAGATTGCGCTTGCGCCTGCGGCGGCGTCCCCCCTCGAGCGTGGGTGTCGTCGGTGCGCCTTCCTTGATCCAGCCCGCCTCGATCGCCAGCTCCTGGCAGAGCGGGCACACGTCGACGAGCTCGGCGCCTTCCGACGGCGCGAAGCTCACGGCCCGCTCGCCCATCAGCAGCGTCCGCTCGCACACCGCGCACTCGCGCGTCGTTGCGACCTTCGTGACCCTCATTCGGCTTTCGAGTTTAGCCAGGGTTGCGCACGATCCTCCAAAACGAGTAATGTGTCTTACATGTGTCTTTTACATGTAGTGGCTGGATGAGAGGGCCGCGCGCCCGTCGTCATCACCACGGCCGCTGGCGTGTCCTCGCGCGCGTCGAACGCTTCGCCGAGCCGGCTCTGCTGCTGCTTCTGCGCGAGCATCCGGCCCACGGCTACGACCTGCTGGAGCGGCTCCCGGAGCTCACGGGCGAGGCGCGCGTCGAGATGGGAAACCTCTACCGGCTCTTGCGCGCGCTCGAGGAGGAGGAGCTCGTCTCCTCGGAATGG
>JAICZB010000003.1 GCA_025933895.1 Thermoleophilia bacterium | reverse complement strand
GTCGCAGTGTCCGTTGCGCCGCTTGGCGACAAAGGTCGCACCGGGTCGCACGCTCCCTCTCATCCGGCTTGACCCCCTCTCAAGCGAGGAGGGGAGTCGTTAAGCGCACGCGCGGGCGCCTCAGGCCGATGTGGTCGCCATCTGGGAGAAACAGCTAGGCCTGGCTCCGGTGCGAGCCCGGGCCGACGAATTGGTTCGGCTGGCGTGCCGTCCGCTCGAGCTCTTCCAGCGTCGCGGCGGCGGCGGCAGCGCGGGCAGCTGCGAGTTGCTCCGCCGGCAGCTCCGCCTCGAGCCGATCGAGGGCCGGGCGGGCGGCGAAGGCGTAGGACGCGGGCAGTTGCTCGTGACCCATCGCGAACGTGAGGATCACTACGGCCCGCTCCTGCTCCGCTGGATCTTCGGCGAGGCACGCGCCGATCCCGCTCAATGCAAGAAGCTCGAGCGAGACGGCCTGCGCGTCGCGGGCCCGCTCGAGCGCATCGTCGAAGCGCTCGCGCGCCTCGGTGCCGTCTCCGAGCGCGAGTGCGGCGAAGCCGATGCGGCAGAGCGCAGTGATCAGGCCCCAGCGGTGGTTGCTCTCGGAGAACGCCTCGTAGCCGGCCCGCCCGAGCCGCAAGGCCTCGGAGTAGTCGCCCAGCCCGAACGCGCTCAGGCTCGCGCGGCTGAGCGCGTACCCCAGTCCTGCGGCCTCGCCGACGGACGCGAATAGGTCGTGCGCTTCCATGTGGAAGTGCAGCGCGTCGCCGAAGCGCTCCTCGGCATCGGCGAGAAGGCCGAGCTTGCTAGTGGCGTACGCGCGCAGAATCGGGTTGCCGAGCCGGCCTGAGACGACATGCGCTGCGTCGAACGCCTCGCGTGCCGATTCGAGGTCATCCATCAGGAGTCGCGCGAAACCGAGATCCATCAGACCACCGCTCTCGGCGATCCCGTCCCCGGACACCCGCGCGAGCTCCGCCCCCTCGGCGCTAAACGCCGCCGCCTCTGTGTAGACGTCCCGGTACACGCCCCACATGCCCAGCGAGCACAGGCAGTTTGCGAGCTCCCGCTCCATGTTTCGTGCTCGCAGGACGGGCAAGCAGCGGGTGGCGAGCTCCTCGGCTTCGGGGTCGTACCCCAGTCGGGCGCCGATAGTGACCCGGTACATCGCCGCCGCCAGCGCGACAGCGCTCGCGCTTTCGGGGTCGTCGGCGTCGAAGCCGGCCGTGCGCTCGAAGCGCTCGAGCGTCTCGGCACCCTCGTACCAGCCGTGCATCCAGAGAAACGTGTAGATGGCTTCGAGCATCTCCAGCGCCGGATCCTCGTCCTGCTCCGCGAGGATCCACTCAGTCGCAGCGCGAAGATTGTCCAGCTCGCCGCGCAGCTCGTCCCGGGCCACGGCGAATTCCGGGCCCATGAGTGCCGCCTGCTGCTCCAGGAGCATCGCCGCGTAATGACGCGCGTGGCGCTCGCGCGCGTCCCCCTCCTCGGCCGGGAGCAGGTGCAGCTGCTCGGCCGCGTACTGACGCAGCAGCTCGTGGAGCTCGAAGCGGCCGAAGTCCGGACGGCGCAGGAGCGACTTCGCGACGAGCTCGGAAAGGAGACGCAGGTCGGCGCCCGTGACCGCGACCGCGGCGCTGCGGTCGAAGCTGCCGCGGAAGACGGATAACCGCGAGAACGCGCTGCGTTGCTCGTTCGTGAGCAGGCGCCACGACTGGTCGATGGCCGCTCGCAGGCTCCGGTGTCGTTCCGGCACGTCGCGCATCGACGTGGCGAGGAAGTCGATGTTGCCCTCGATCTCATGCGCGATCTCGGCGCAGGAGAGCACGGACACCCATGAGGCCGCGAGCTCGATGCCGAGCGGCATCCCGCCGACGAGCCCGCAGACGCGGAGCGCCTGCGAGTACCCGGCCTCGTCGAGGGCGAAGCCCGGTACGACCTGCGCGGCCCGCTCGACGAACAGGTGCACCGCCGGGGCGCTCCCGTTCCCGTTCTCCGCGAGACCGAGGCCCTCGACGTCGAACACCCACTCGCTCTGGACGTTGAGCCGCTCCCGAGAGGTCGTCAGGAGCTTGACGTGCGGAGCGCGCTCGATCACCTCGCTCAGAAGCCCCGAGCCCTCGACGAGATGCTCGAAGTTGTCGAGCACGAGCAACGTCGAGCGCTCACTGAGGTAGTCCAGCAGCTGGTCCCGCGCCGATAAGCCGCTGTGCACCGCATCGACGGCGAACTGAATCGACTCGGCGACGGCGGGCGCGAGGAAGTCCGGCGAGGCGACCGAGACGAGCGGGACGAAGTGGACGCCGTGCGGATAGCGGTCGACGCGCCGAGCGGCGGCCTCGAGCGCGAGCCTGGTCTTGCCCGCGCCGCCCGGCCCGACGAGCGTCAGCAGGCGGCATTCAGGGTCTTCCAGCAGCCGGTCGACCGCTTCGAGCTCCGACGCGCGGCCGACGAAGGACGTTCGTGGCAGCGGGAGGTTCTTCATGCCTGCCTCGACCGTCTTCAGCAGCGGGAACTCGCACGGTAGCCCTTGAATCTCGAGCTGGTAGATGCGCTCCGGCGCGCTCAGGTCCTTGAGACGGTGCACGCCGAGATCGCGGACGTCCCCGTCTACAAGCGCACGGGTCGTCGACGAGAGGAGCACCTGCCCGCCGTGCCCGACGGCCGCGATGCGCGCGCCCTTGTGCACGTCGAGGCCGACGTACCCTTCATCGGTCAGCCGCGGCTCGCCCGTGTGCAGCCCCACGCGCACGCGAATCGGCCCGCCGGCAAGTGCGCGCTGGCAGTCCGCAGCAGCGGCGACCGCGTTCGACGCGCGGGCGAAGGCGACGAAAAACGCATCACCCTGCGTGTCCACCTCAACGCCCTCGTGCTCGGCAAACGCCTCGCGGAGTCGCCGCCGATGCTCGTGCAACGCCTCCCCGTAGCCGTCGCCCAGCTCCTGCAACAGCCGCGTCGAGCCCTCCACATCCGTGAACAGCAACGTCACCACACCGCTCGGGAGAGCGCTCACCATCGCACACAATCATGCGCCGACCCCCGTTCGCTGTCCAGCGAGCATCGACACCGCGCCGAACGACGGGTCGGAGCACGTGAAGCGGTCACCGGCACCGAGTTGTGCGTGGCGCCCCCAACGAGGTCGCACCAGGGTCGCACGGAAATGAAGACCGCGGCGACTCGCGGCAATCGCCGACATCCGCTAACAGGCACCGCTACGCGGAATCCCGCATGAATCGACCCCCTCCTCACGTTCATGGTAAGGAGGGGGTCGACGGTTCGAGTCCGTCAGAGGGCTCTTTTTAGATCACGAAGCCGCTGTAAAAGGCGGCTTTCTTGTTGCCGCGACGGACACTGCGGAGCACCTCCCTGGCGAGGAGGGGCTCCATGTCCGTGCCGGTGTCGGCAGAAGCTTTACTGCCTGCAAACCCCGAGGTTTTTGGCTCGCTCCTGGTTGGGCGGCTCCGGCTGGGGACTGTTCTTGGGGACACATGCGGACCTGTGCACTCCATGGGACAGCGGGCCGCAGGATGTCTCCACCGTGCCTGAGGCGTCAACGGCGTTACTCGCGCTTCTCGCTTCACCCTTGACATTGGACATCAATGTCTGATTTAGTATCTCAGACAACGGAGTCCGAATTAGGAGGGAGTCGCGGTCATGCATCACAAGCACAAGCACTCGAAGGAAGAGATCGGGATTGACACGGGAGAGGCGGGCAGCAGCCCGAATCGCTGGCTCCTTCCGGTTCTGCTCGTCGCGCAGCTGATGGTGATCCTGGACATCACTGCCGTGAACATCGCGCTGCCGCACATCGCCACCGACCTGCATATAAGTGGCTCGAGCATCAGCTGGACGATCACGAGCTACTCGCTGATTTTCGGCAGCCTCTTGCTGTTCGGTGGCCGGGCTGCTGACCTACTCGGGCGCCGCCGCATGTTCCTCACGGGGCTCGTCATCTTCACCACGTCATCGGTCATGTCGGCGATGGCCGGGAGCGCCGGAATGCTGTTCGCTTCTCGCGCGGGCCAGGGCCTCGGCGCCGCCCTCCTGTCACCGGCAGCGCTCTCGATCATCACGGCCGGCTTCCACGGCGAGGCCCGCGCGAAGGCTCAGGCCGCCTGGGGAGCGGTCGGCGGAGCTGGTGCCGCCATCGGCGTTCTCGTCGGCGGCATCCTCACCCAGGCCGCTGACTGGCGCACGATCTTCTACCTCAACATCCCGGTCGCCGCGCTTCTGCTCGTCGCCTCGCTCAAGATCGTCCCGGCCGACAAGCAGAAGCCGCGCTGGCGGGGACTCGACCTTCCCGGAGCGGCCCTCGCGACCACGAGCCTCGCCGCGATCGTGTACGGGATCACCCAGGCCAACTCCGCTGGCTGGACCTCCGTCCAGACGCACCTCTGTGGCCTAGGCGGCCTCGCCGGCCTGATCGCCTTCGCGGTCTACGAGCGCCACACCGGCAGGCCGCTCCTCCGCGTCGGTCGGATCGCCGATCGCTCAGTCGGCGGCGGGCTCGCGCTCCAGCTCGTCGCTGCCGGTTCGATCTTCGGGCTCTTCCTGCTCTGCTCACTCTACCTGCAGAGCGTGCTCGGCTGGGGCCCGCTCAACACCGGCCTCGCATTCGTTCCCCTCGCCGTCGCCGCCGGCGTCGGCGCGCACATCTCCGGGCACGCCATCTCAAAGCACGGCGTGCGAGGCCCGCTCAGCGCCGCGTTTGCGATCGCCGCAATCGGGATGCTCCTCCTCTCTCGCGTCGGCCAGCACGGCAGTTACGCCGCCGACCTCCTTCCCGGCATGCTCATCGCCGGCTTGGGTCTCGGCATCGCGGTCGTCACCGTCTCCATGGCAGTGCTCGCCGGAGCTCGCAAGGACGAGGCCGGAATGATCTCCGGACTTGCCTCAACCGGCCACGAGATCGGCGGCACGCTTGGCATCGCGATCTTTTCGACAATCGCCGCCGGCAGTGGAGCCATCCTCGGCCCGCAGGTCGCAACCGGGATCGGCCACGCATTCTCGATCGCCGCCCTGGTCGCTACGCTCGCTGGCGGTGCCGCAATTGTCCTGCTTCCCCGGGCCCACCACTTCCTCGCCAAGCTGGCACTGAACCCGCAGGCAATGCCCGTCCACTGATTTCGATGAGCAAGACGAAGACTCAGCCAACCAAAGCGTCCGCCCGGAAACCACGCCGGGCGGACGCTGAGCGCAACATCGCCGCCATCACAACGGCCGCCCTCGAAGCTCTGGCGAGCAATCCCGATGCCAGCATGGCCGAGATCGCTCGCCGGGCCGGAGTCGTTCGAGCAACGGTCTACATGCATTTCCCGACACGCGAGTCGCTGCTCGACGCAGTCATGGAATACGCGACCAGCCTGGTTGCAGACGCAACACGGGGAGCGGAGCCCGAGCGCGGCGAGCCTAAGGAGGCGCTCGAACGAGTGCTCCTCGCCACCTGGCAGCCGCTCGGCCGATTCCACAGCGTTCTCGGCATCAACATCTCCCGGCTCTCAGCGAAGGAACTCCACCGCCGACACTTGCCTGTGACCACGCAGTTCATTCCGCTCCTCGAGCGAGGACAAGCGGCGGGCATCTTCCGAAGCGACGTCTCCGCTCTATGGCTGATCGCCGTGCTTCGTGCGATCGTTCATGTGGCGAGCACCGAGCTACAAGCCGGACGACTCTCTAAGGCCGAGGTCGAGTCAACCATGCTCACTACCGCGCTCGCGGCGATTACTCCCTGACTGCCTAGTCCAGAGCTTCTGCCGTTCGCCCACCTGCGCCATCGCGCAGGACATCGATGAACGGGCCGATCTCTAGGTCGGCGAAGAGTGGATGGCGAAGGTGGCCGCGCGGGTTGATCTCGTAGCGGTTGCGTCGGCCTTCTTTCGTCCGAATGACATAGCCCGCGGCCACTAGGTCGGCGACGATTTTCTGGGCGGCTCGCTCGCCGATACCGACCCTGTCGGCGATCTCGCTGATCCGGACTCGGGGATCGCGCGCGATGCAGAGGAGCACGTTGCCGTGGTTGCTCAGGAAGACCCAATTCCCCCGGCCGTCGGCCTGTGACGTTGTCTTAACAGGCGGCATCTAAGCCACGTCTCTTGAAACCGGCTTTAAAAACCGCCATTATCGGAGATTCTAACCGGATGAGGGTGGCGTGGGATTCCCCTCGCGGACACCCACCGGGGAGAGGGGTTCGGTGCAAATGTCAGGGGATCAGAAGCGGGCTCGCTGGTTCGGCGTGCTTTACCTCATCACGTTCGCTACATCGATCGTGGGCCTGCTGCTCTACGAGACCGTCCTCCGCCATCCCGTCAGCTACATCGCGGGCGCCGGGCACGACAAGCAGGTCTTGTTTGGCGCCCTGCTGGAGCTGCTGCTGATCATCGCCAACATCGGCACCGCGGTCGTGATCTTCCCGATCGTCCGCCGGCAGAACGAGGTGCTGGCGCTCGGCTATGTGACGGCACGCCTGTTCGAATGCACGTTCATCCTCGTCGGCATCCTCTCGATGGTCGCGATCATCACGCTGCATCAGCAGGCTGCCGGCGCGGCAGAAGGCACGGTCGCCTATACCCTTGCCGCGATCAAGGACTGGACGTTCCTGCTCGGGCCAGGCTGGGTCGTCGGCTGGGGGAACGGCCTCATTCTCGGATACCTCATGTATCGCTCAGAGCTGGTGCCGAAGCGATGGTGCTGGCTCGGGATGATCGGCGGGCCGCTGCTCAGCATCATCGGGACGGCGATCCTGCTGGGCGGCAACAACCCGAGCAGCGGGATGCACTCCCTGCAGGGCATCGCAACCATCCCCGAGTTCGGCTGGGAGCTGTTCCTCGGCGTCTATTGCACGTTCTGGGGCTTCAGGCGCGACTCGCCGATCCTTTCGGAAGGCACCACGGAAGCTCCCCCGAGCACCGCGGTCATCGCCGGGAGTCCCGCTTGACACTCAGCTCGCCCCGGCGCTGCCCTCCGCAGACGCCGGTGCGGGCGCTCGCGGTACGTAGTCAGCCGCAACGAAATCGGGTCAGGCACTGATGGCGGCAGCCCCATTCCATCAGGAAGCTGGCGGTACGCGAACAGGCATCCGGCCCTTGCTGGCTACCCGCGCCGCAGCCCGCTGATCGAGGAGAAAGGAAAGAACATGTCCGCTATCCCTGTCTATCCCGTGCGCGTCGAAGGAAGGCTCGACACGCCCCTAAGCCGCTGGCTCTGGCTGGTCAAATGGCTGCTGGCGATCCCGCATTTCATTGTCTTGCTCTTTCTCTGGATCGCCTTCATCGTGCTCAGCATCGTCGCGTTCTTTGCGATCCTCTTCACCGGGCACTACCCACGCTCGATCTTCGACTTCAACGTGGGTGTTCTCCGTTGGACGTGGAGGGTCAGCTTCTACTCCTACAACGCCCTCGGCACCGATCGCTATCCGCCCTTCACGCTCGGCCCCGAGCCGGGCTATCCGGCCACGTTGGAGATTGACTATCCGGAGCGTCTCTCCCGGGGCCTCGTGCTGGTGAAGTGGTGGCTGTTGGCGATCCCCCAATACCTCATCGTCGCCGCCTTCGCAGGTGGAGCCTCAAGCGGCGGCCTGGTGACACTGCTTGTCTGTATCGCTGGGATCGCCCTCCTCTTCACCGGCCGCTATCCCCGCGGCATCTACGACTTCGTGATCGGCCTGAACCGCTGGGGCCTCCGTGTCGTTGCCTACGCGGCCCTAATGACAGACGAATACCCGCCCTTCCGACTCGACATGGGCGGCGCCGAGCCGGATGCGGCACCCCCCTCGGCGCCAATCGCAGGCGCGGTGTCGTAACGCCCGCCGGGCGAGACGCCACGCGAAAGATGGAGGAGCGCGTACAACGCGCTCCTCCCAGGAGGAAAGACCCATGGCACACAGGCCGCTTGAGGTCGATTTGTCGGGGCACGTCGCGATGGTCACCGGCGCCAACCGCGGGATGGGTAAGGAGACCGCGCGCGAGCTTGCGCGGATGGGCGCGCAGGTGGTGTTGGCCTGCCGAAGCAAGGGACTCGGCGAGTCAGCAGCAGCCGAGATCGCCAACTCGACCGGGAACAGCAGAGTGATGGCGATGCAGGTCGATCTCTCTTCACAAGCCTCGGTGCACGCATTTGCATCCGACTTCCTGGAGCGATTCGACAAACTCGACGTGCTCGTGAATAACGCCGCCGCCTCCCTGGCGATCCGCGAGATCACGTCCGAAGGGTTCGAGCGGCACTGGGCAACGAACGTGCTCGGCCCCTACGTGCTAACGAAGCAGCTCCTTCCAGCGCTCAAAGCTGGCGACGAAGGACGAATCGTCACCGTTTCGACACTCGCTGCAGGGGGCCTTGATCTCACGGACACCCAATACGAGCGGAGGCGCTACAGCGGGACCGGAGCCTACCGCGCGTCCAAACAGGCAAGCCGGATGCTCACCTGGGAGCTTGCGGACAGACTCATAGACACGCCAGTCACGGCCAATGCGCTCAATCCTGGCTACGTCCTTACCGAGTTGACGACGAACGTCAGTGGGCCTCTCAAGCTCTTGGTCAAACTGACGAGCTTCAAAGCCGTTACTCCCCTCGACGGCGCCGACACCGCCATTTGGCTGGCAGCAAGCCCGGAGGCGAAACGCGAAACGGGAAAGTTCTGGAACAAACGCCGTGAAGTCCGCTGCAGGTTTCGTGAACCGCGGGCCATTCAAGAGCTCTCCAAGCTGGCTGACCGGCAGACAGGTCTCACCAGGCCGTCGGCGTTCGGGCGCCCCCAACGTCGGTAGCCACCCGAGCTGCCGTGCCGGTCAGTCACGGTCCGGCACTGGCACGAGCGGCTAGGGCCTGCCGAAGCCGCTGACCGTCGGCCGGCCTCACGAGTCTCGCCCGTAGATCGCTCGACGACATCCCTGCGCGAGTTCGGCTTGCCGAATCAAGGGATCAGAAAGCACTGAAGCCCGCTTCCGCGGCGCCCTGCCCTATAGAGGCCGTGCTTCGAGTGATCGGTGAGTTGCTCAGCTCGAGCCTCTAGCTTCCATCCCATACGAGTCGCAAGAGGAGGCGCAACTCGGGTTCCCCTAGCAGCGGCTCGATCGTGCGCACGATCGCAGGCTGGCCTCCGACCTCGAGTCGATCGCCGACTTCAAGCGGCTGCTCGCGGCTGAGGTGTCCGGTCGCGACTAGCTCGTCGCCGCCACGAAGCTCATAGTGATAGTCGACCCCAGCCACGGAGGATCAAGACGATACGGGCCCCTAATCCTCTCGAGCACCCCGTTGGGGAGAATTAAGCCGGGAGGGATTACGTCCCCTCGCGCTGGAACGGTCGGTCGAGCAATTGGGCGGACGTGAGGGTCCCGCGCCAGTACACGTAGCGGCCCTGGGGCAGCTCCCAGTACGCCTCGCCTGTGGTAGGGATGCGCATGCCGCCGATCGTCTCGTAGTCGCCGAACTGCCCACCCCACTGCGTAGGCACCCATGTGTGTCCGACCTTGAACAGGCGCATGGTCGACGAGGAGTGGACGAAGTCGTCGTCGTGGTTCGCTTCGAGGCGAACCACGAGTCGCTCGCCGCCTAGGGTCGTTGCGACCTCGGCGGTTCGTTCGTCGATGCCGCGCCATTCGAGTGTCTCGTTCAAGATCATGGCGGGTGGAGCGAATGGCAGCTCCGCGAGATAGCGCAGCGCCTCGCCCTTCACTGTCTCGGGGCCACGCTGGCGTTTCAGCGGCAGCCCAAGTAGGCGTACCTCGAGCTCCCCGTCGCCGTCTGCGTAGTCGTCGACGACCTGCAGCTTGAGTGGCCCTAGCGCCGGAAAGCGCGCGCGCCACCAGAAGCCGACGCGGTTGAGGGCAAAGGACTGCGCCGCTTCGAAGCGCATCGCGCGTCCGCCGGGCTTCAGCCACATCTCACCCTGTTGCGCGATCCGAACCTGCTGTCCCGCCACGACTGTCGCCAGTGCGCGCTCGAGGTGTCGGCGGACCGCCTCGGGCAGGTGGGTCAGCGACGGCGGCTGCGGAGCTGCGCTCTCGGTCATGCTGCGGGCGTCGAGCGAAGGTGGCTGGCGGTTCGCCAACGCTGGGCACGTTCGGCTCGGTCCTTGATGCCGTGCAGTATTGCCTCTGCGTTGACATAGTCGCCTGCGCCGATGACGAACTCCACGAAGGGCATCGCCCACCGCGGCTTGTAGCGCACGCGGGCGCGGACGATGAGTTGCGTTTGGTCTTCCTCTCTCCTGCGGAGGATGAACGCCCAGCTGAAGTCGGCGCTGCGAATCGGCTTCATGACATGGCGCGTCGAGTAAAGGATGAGTGCGCGCGGCGGATCGACCTCGGCGACCGTGAAGTAGACCGACCAATCCTGGCTATCGGGGATCCGATCGCTTGGCTTGAGCTGCTGGAGCTCCGGCCGGATCTCGTCGGCGCTCGCGTGCTTGATCCCGAACGTCAGCCGGTCGAGCCAGTGTGCCGTGTACCAGCCAGCGCGATATGACGGAAACCCCATCTGGACGATCCACGGCCAGACGTCGTCGGGCGGGGCGTCGATGGTGATTGCCCGCGTCGACTGCCACATTGGATTCGCGACCAACTCGTCTCCCGTGAGACGCGCCTTTGCTTCATCGCGCGTCGCGCCCGAGCGCCGGCCCAGTCGAATGAGGAAATACAGGCTGCCAACGAGCGCAGCGGCTTCACGAGTGCGGATTTTCACGGATGCCCCAATGCCTCGTGACTTCAGCCCGTGGAGAAGCCAGCCCGCGCGCCGCGACGAGAAGGCCGGCATGCCAGCCTGGTGCACGCCCGCCGGCTGGCGGATGCACGGCCCTCACATCGGCGCCGGCATGCGCGAGCGTCCAGGCGATGATCGAGTTCGAGTTCCACATCTCGCCCGCATGCAGCTCGTCGCGGCCCCATACCAGTGTCGGGACATCTTCCACGAGCTCGAGCACACGCCTAGCGAGGGCCGGGTCGTCCGTCAGATGTTGCGGGCTCTCGACGGCCTCGTCCGCGTCGGGGATAACGCCGTCGCGCCAGCGGCGGATCTCGTAGCGGAACAAGCGGAGCCTTCCCGCCCAGCGCGCTCCGACCGGACCCTCGGCGACCACTCCCCGCTGGACGCCGTCGGCTTTCGCAGGTGCCTGCTCGATCACGAAGTGCCCTTCTGGAGCGTTGACCGCGAGCGCAGAGTGATAGAGAGCCGCCGGCGTTCGTCTCTCGATACGCGCCGCGACCGCCTCGAAGACCTTGCCGTTCAGCCGCACCGAATGCCCACCGGCGCCGAGCGGCAGCCAGTAAAGGTCGACGCTCGCTGCGCTCATCGCGCCTCCGACCCGCGACCGAGACTCGGCCTACTCGCGTCCCGCCGCAGCAGAGACGACGAAGAAGCCGGTGAAGAGCTGCTTCGCGAGGGCGAGATTGGCGCCCGGCGTTCGCGACGCACGAGGCCCTTTACACCGAAGACGAAGAGCGCGATCTGCAGCCCGACCATGATCGTGTCGAGGTCGACTCCTTCGTCGAAGCTGTCCTTGGCGAGAGAAAGCCCGAAGGTGCCGCCGTTGGCAAGCTCGAAGTTGACGGCGAGCACGAGGCCGACCAAGACGGCGGCTGCCGTAACGAGGCGCAGGTCTCGGTGGATGCGCGGCGAAAGGCTGGTTCCACGAACGAGCAGAGCGATCGCCGCGCCGAGGAGCAGCATGCCTGCGACGAGCTCAGCCGCCACGATCGCGTAGGCGAACGGCTGCGAGTGTGGGATCACGCCGTTCGTGAGGAAGCTGCGGTACCAGCCCGGGGCGCTCTTCGACATCTCGTGCAGCTGAGCGGGGAGGCCCGAGGTGAAGTCTCCGTGCACCGCCTTGGTCAGGCCGGAGATCAACCACTCGTAACCGACGCAGATCTGGACGAGGAGGAGTGCGACGACTGGCGTGCCCCAGTCGGGTTCATATGGGCTCTGGGTGCGCATCAGTGACTCATCGTCCCGGCGACGTGGCCGACGTTGAGCAGGCCGACCTCGCCGAGCATGACGCTGGCGAAGCTGTGCGAGACGAACGGATAGATCCCTGCCTTCGGGATCGTCACGTCGAATACTCCCCCGCCCCCAGCCGGCACCACCGCAGTCTGGATGTCGTGCTGCGGCGGGTCGACGAGGTCTGCGTTGAGCCACGCCCGCCGGAGGATCGTCCCGACGACGTGGAACTCAGTGTTGAGCGACGGGCCTGCGTCGACGACCCAGAAGCGAACGGTCTGCCCCGGCATCGATGTGAGCGGGTGCGTCTTGTACTGCGCGGCGTAGCCGTTGAACGTGACCCAGTCGGGCGTCATCTGCTCGGCCTTCGTCACGTCGAGCCCCGCCGGCGCGCCGCTGCCGGGCGCGTTCAGGTACCACTCGCTCGAGACGAGGACGTACTGGCGTTCGACCGGCGGCATGTTCTTCGGCTCGACGACGATCGCGCCGTACATGCCGTTGGCGATGTGCTCGAACGCCGGCGCTGTCCCGCAGTGGTACATGAAGACGCCGGGAACCGAGGCGACGAAGCTGAACGACTTCGTGCCGCCCGGTGCGACGTCGGAGAAGTCGACGTTGGGAGCGACCTGTGCCGCGTGGAAGTCGACTGAGTGCGCCATCATCGCCTTGTTCGTAAGCGTGACCTCGACCTTCTGACCCTCACGGACGTGGATCACCGGGCCGGGCGCGCTGTCGTCGAACGTCCAGGCCCGGTAATGGATCCCGGGCGCGATCGACACGACGCGGTCGCCGATCGGGAGGTGGACGCGCGCGACCGGTCCGGCCGGCGCGGCCGGGAGCGCGGCGGGGAACGCTGCATGACGCATCGCGATCGCATCGGCGTTCGCGGGAGCGATGCCGGCGAAGCTTGGGCTAGGGCGCGTACCTACCGTCGCTCCAGCCGAGGACGGAGTTGATACTCCAGACACGGAGGAGCTCGCGCCGGCTGCCTTCGCAGAAGCGGCGGCAGAGCGAGCCTGGTTGCTGGCGTTGTGCGCGGACACGGCGAGCCAGGCGCCGATCGCGATCACGAAAGGAATGAGAAAGCCGGCAAAGACCGCGAAGACCTTCCAGCCCGTGACGCGCTCCCGATCAGAATGGCCCACCGAATACGTGCTCATGACGCCTCCTCGCTTCGACTTCCGCAGCACCGTAGGACGATGCGAGCCGAGGCGAATCCGTGCTTTCTACGAATCTCGTCGCGGTAAGTCCGAGCCAAGATGAGGAGGCCTTCGGATCCGTGGCTACCGCACTAGCGGTTCCGTAGTTCACCCGGATGCGACTTCCTCCGACCGCCGCGACGATCCGGGCATGGTCAGCGCAGCCTATCGGCCGGACCAACTCTCAGTCCCGTTCGAGACGGCCACCGTCGGCGACGCGATGAGCAGCGGCGTGATCAGCTGCTCGCCGGAGACGCCCCTTCGGGTGGTAGCTCGGATGATGACCACGTACGGGGTTCACGCGATCTTCGTCTTCGAGGGCGCAAACGAGGTAGACGAGACACCGCGGCTGTGGGCGGTCGTGTCGGACCTCGATCTCGTCGCGGCGACGCAGCTCGACCTCGACAGCCTGACGGCAGGCGCAACTGCCGTGACGCCCCTTGTGAGCGTCGCGGCCGGTAGCTCGATCGCAGAGGCAGGCAGCCTGATGGCGCAATACGGAATCGCCCACTTGGCCGTCACCGATCCCGCCTCCTGCCGCCCGATCGGCGTCATCTCGACGCTCGACATCGCACGAGCGGTCGCGGCGGGCCACGGTCCGCGCGAGACATTCGCGTCTGCATGAGAGCGCGGCTCAGGGTTCCAGGAGCCGACGCGTCTCCGCAGCGATCACGAGCTCCTCGCGGGATTCGACGACCTCGACCCGGAAGTCGCCAAGGAAGCGAGCGTGCTCAACGACTCGCTCGCGCACGTGGGCGGCGTGCTCGCCGATCCCGCCGGTGAACGCGAGGACGTCGATTCCGCCGCAGGCCGCAGCCATCGCGCCAACCGCGGCAGCGACGCGGTGGATGAAGACGTCGAGCGCGAGCTGCGATGTCTCGCGCACGTCGCCGGAGCCGCCGGCCGAGAGTCCCGCGAGGCCGGATTCGCGCTCGAGTGCGTGCTCGAGCTCGTCCAGGGTCAGGAGCTTCTCGCGCAGGAGGTACACGAGTGCTCCTGGGTCGACCGAGCCGGAGCGGGTCGTCATCGGGACCCCTTCGAGCGGTGAGAATCCCATTGTCGTGTCGACCGAGCGCCCGCCGTGCACTGCCGTCACCGAGCAGCCACCGCCGAGGTGGCAGACGACCAATCGTTCTGCGTCTACCTGCGACGCCACCCACTGGACGGAGATCCCGTGGAAGCCGTAGCGATGGACGTCCCACTCCTCCCGCCAGCGCTCGGGGATCGCGTAGGTCGAAGCTGCGGCCGGGAGCGTGTGGTGGAAGGCCGTGTCGAAGACGGCGACGTGCGGGACGTCCGGCAGCGCCTCGCGCGCCCGGCGGATCTCCTCGAGCGCGCGCCGGTTGTGGAGGGGCGCGAGCACCGAGAGCTTCTCGATCGCGCGCTCCACGTCGTCGTCGACGAGCGCCGGGCCGACGAAACGGCGCCCGCCATGGACGACCCGGTGGCCCACGGCGTCCGCCGGCATGAACCCATCGATCGGGCGGGATTCGTCCCCGGAGACGAGGTGAAGCTTGAGGCTCGTGGAGCCCGCATTGACGACCAGGACCTCGATGAGAGGAGATTCTCGTGACCGACGACGAGCTGCGCGGCCTCGACGCGTACTGGCGGGCCGCCAACTACCTCTCGGTCGGGCAGATCTACCTGCTCGACAACCCGTTGCTGCGCGAGCCGCTGGTTCCGGAGCACGTCAAGCCGCGATTGCTCGGCCACTGGGGCACCACGCCGGGCCTGAACTTCCTCTACACCCACCTCAACCGCGCGATCCGCGAGCACGACCTCGACGCGATCTTCGTCTGCGGCCCGGGGCACGGAGGCCCCGCGGTGGTCGCCCAGTCGTACCTCGAAGGGACATATAGCGAGCTCTATCCGCACGTCACGCGTGACGAGGCGGGGCTGCGCGCGCTGTTTCGTCAGTTCTCCTTCCCGGGCGGAATCCCGAGCCATGCCGCGCCGGAGACGCCCGGCTCGATCCATGAGGGCGGCGAGCTCGGGTATGCGCTCTCGCACGCGTATGGGGCCGCCTTCGACGACCCCGGCCTGACCGTCGCCTGCGTCGTCGGCGACGGCGAGGCCGAGACCGGGCCGCTTGCGACGAGCTGGCACTCGAACAAGTTCTCGAATTCGGAGCGGGACGGCCGCGTCCTGCCGATCCTGCACCTCAACGGCTACAAGATCGCCAATCCGACGGTGCTCGAGCGGATCCCCGAGGAGGAGCTCGTCTCGCTGCTGCGCGGCTACGGTCACGAGCCGCTCGTCTTCACAGCCGGCTTCGACGACGAGGACGTCCTCTCGGTCCACGGCCGCTTCGCCGAGCTGCTCGACCGCGCGCTCGCCGACCCGCGCGCCACGATCGTCTTTCGCACGCCGAAGGGCTGGACCGGCCCGCGTGAGGTCGACGGGTTGCAGGTCGAGGGAGCGTGGCGGGCTCACCAGGTGCCGCTCGGCGAGGTTCGGACGAACGACGCGCACCGGCAGCAGCTCGAGGAGTGGTTGCGGAGCTACCGGCCGGAGGAGCTGTTCGACGACGCTGGCGCGCTGCGCGACGAGCTCGTCCCGCTCGCGCCCGAGGGCGAGCGCCGTATGTCGGCGAACCCGAAGACGAACGGCGGCCTCGTCCTGCGCGACCTCGAGCTGCCAGACTTCCGCCGCTTCGCCGTCACCGTCGACGAGCCCGGAGGCGCGACCGCCGAGGCCACGCGAGTCCTCGGACAGTGGCTGACCGAGGTCGTGCGCGCGAATCCCGACAACTTCCGCATGTTCGGCCCGGACGAGACCGCGTCGAACCGTCTCGACGCCGTCTACGAGGTGACCGGCAAGCAGTGGAACGCGCGCGTCGATCCGGTCGACGAGCACCTCGTGCCGAGCGGCCGGGTGGTCGAGGTGCTCTCGGAGCACCAGTGCCAGGGCTGGCTCGAGGGCTACCTGCTCACCGGCAGGCACGGGCTCTTCAACTGCTACGAGGCGTTCATCCACATCGTGGACTCGATGTTCAACCAGCACGCGAAGTGGCTGAAGGTGACACGCGGAATTCCGTGGCGGCGGCCGATCGCCTCGCTGAACTACCTGCTCTCGTCGCACGTCTGGCGCCAGGACCACAACGGGTTCTCGCACCAGGATCCCGGCTTCATCGACCACGTCATGAACAAGAAGGCGGAGATCATTCGCGTCTACCTCCCGCCGGACGCGAACTGCCTCCTCTCCGTGGCCGACCACTGCCTGCGCAGCCGGCACTACGTGAACGTGATCGTCGCCGGGAAGCAGCCGGCGCTGCAGTTCCTGCCGATGGAGGACGCGATCCTCCACTGCACTCGAGGACTGGGGATCTGGGACTGGGCGTCGTCGGACGGCGGCGGCGAGCCCGACGTCGTCCTCGCCTGCTGCGGCGACGTGCCCACGCTCGAGACGCTCGCCGCGGCGGGAATCCTGCGGGAGCACCTGCCCGAGCTCAAGGTGCGCGTCGTCAACGTCGTCGACCTGATGCGGCTGCAGCCCGAGAGCGAGCATCCGCACGGGCTTCCCGAGCACGAGTTCGACTCGATCTTCACGACCGCCCGCCCGGTCGTCTTCGCCTATCACGGCTATCCGTGGCTGATCCACCGGCTCACGTACCGGCGCACGAACCACTCGAACATCCACGTCCGGGGCTACAAGGAAGAGGGCACGACCACGACGCCCTTCGACATGGTCATGCTCAACGACCTTGACCGCTACCACCTCGTGATCGACGTGATCGACCGCGTGCCTGGGCTCGCCGACCGTGCCGGCCATCTGCGGCAGGAGATGGAGGACGCGCGGCTGCGGGCCCGCGCCTACGCGCGCGAGCACGGTGAGGACGCGCCCGAAATGGCGGAATGGCGCTGGCCGCCCCAGGCGGGCGTCGCTCCGTAGCCGAACATAGGCGTCTCGCCTTTCTCGTTTTCCGCACCCACTCGGCGGGCGAATGCGGATGCGTCCGTATCACCGGCCAGCAATCCTGGCCCGGAGCGATTGGAGGTGCCGAAATGACCCTGATCTGGTTCGTGGTCTGGCTGATCGCAGACCACATCGGTTCGCATGAGCCGCTCGGGTTCGACCCTGTGAACGTCTGGACTGCAACGTTGCTGCTGGCGATCGCCCTCGACCTCGGCCGCGCCCACGCCGTCCGGCCGAGTCGCCACTAGGGGATTCCCCGCAACACAGGAGAGGGAAGCCCGACGTCGACTTCGGTAACGGTCCCGATGGCGCTGGCGCTGTTCAGTCCGAAGCTTGGTCGAAAGAGCACCACGGTTCGGAAAGGAGTCGGGACATGCGCAAGCTATTCGAGGTCGGAGGGCTCGTCGCCGGAGTCGTCCTCATCGTGTTCGGCGCCGTCGCCATCACGATGGGTGTGAACGGCCGGCAAACAGTCAACAAGAGCCTGTCGAACGAGTACATCGTCGGATCACCCGACATGACGCCGTCGGCGATCAGGGCCGAGGCGCAGAAGGCAGGCGTCGCCTCCGCGGTCAAAGAGTGGCCGACGAAGAGCGTCGCCAACCAGAAGATCGATACCGGCGCGAGGGCCCGCCTGATCGCCCAGTACATGCGCATCCACACGCTCGAGGCAACGCACGGCTTCACCTACGCGCAGATGGGCATCTACTCGGCCAAGCCGGGGACGCCCAAGTCGCAGCTGGCGCCGGGCGGCGGCACGAGCAACTCGGAGTTCGCCGCGATCGACCCGACGACCAAGGCGCCCATTCAGAACTCGGCGCGTCAGATCTGGGTCACCGAGACGGCGCTCACGACCGCCCTGAACACGAGCTACATGGCTTCGCAGCTCGGGCTGTTCGGGATCGTGGTCGGGATCGCCCTTCTCCTCTCGGGGTTCGGGTTCGCGATCCTCGCTATCGGCGGGGCGCTCCGCAATCCGCAGACCGCCCTTGCGTTCCTGCGGCGGTCAAACCACAAGGCTCCGGCGGTGCCCGTGGGATAGAGCCCGACTCCACCGCAGGACGCTGAGGGCCGCTGCGAAGTGGCCCTCAGTCATTCGCTGCGGGAAATGCCGTAGCGAAGATCCGCGCCCGCCACGACGTGTGCGGGGCGCGGCGTCGGCAAGGATCGGCGCATGGCGATCACAAACACAACCGAGACGAGCCGGCTGTGCTCGCTCGAGGCCGCGGTCGGGAGGGCCGAGGCGTGCCCGGAGGACGATTGTCCATTCTGGGAGCCTGGCGGCGCCGTCCTAGGTGGTAGGTGCGCATTCGAGCAGCTCGGCCTGTCGGCCGATTCAGAACTGGCGGCGTGGCTGCTCGAGATCCGCGCGCGGCTCGCGTCCGCAAGCTCGCCCGACGACGAGCGGGCCGAGCGCAGCCTCTTCCGCCACCTGCTCAACGAGTCGTCGGAGTAGCGCAAATCGAGCCGGCTCAGCCGGCCTCGAGCAAGCCGCGGTCGAGCGCGTAGGCGACGAGGTCGGCCCGTGTCTGCAAGCGGAGCTTCTGCATGATGTGGGCCCGGTGCGTCTCCGCCGTCCGCACCGAGATGTAGAGCGTCTTTGCGATCTCCTGATTCGTGTGGCCGAGCGCGAGCAGGCGCAGCACCTCGCGCTCGCGGTCAGACAGCGGATCCTCCTCAGCGAGCCTCGCAGCCTCGGCGTCGGCCGCCACAAGGCGCGCCCCGAGCTCGGGGTTGACGTAGCGGCCCCCGCTTGCGACTTCGCGCACGGCCGCCACGACCTCGTTGTCGGCCGCCTCCTTGAGGACGTACCCGCTCGCGCCGGCTGCGAAGGCTTCGCGCACGTAGCGAGGCTCGTCCTGCATCGAGAGCACGAGCACCTTCACGTCCGGGCTCTCGTGCTTGAGCTGCGGAAGTACCTCCAGGCCGGTCTGCTCGGGCATGACGATGTCGAGAAGGATCACGTCTGGCTTGAGCGCCCGCGTCTGGAACACGGCATCGCGGCCACTCCCCGCCTCGCCGACAGGCTCGAGGTCGTCCTCTGCATCGAGGAGGAGGCGCAAGCCGCTGCGGACGACGGCGTGGTCATCCACGATCAAGATGCGGATGCTCACCCGAGCGGTACCTCTGCGACGATCGTCGTCCCCGCGCCGGGACGCGACTCGATCTCGAGTCGGCCTTCGAGGAGCGCGAGGCGCTCGCGCATGCCCAGGAGACCGACCCCGTCCTCTCGGGCAAACCTCTGATCGAACCCGGCACCATCGTCCTCGATCACCGCCGCCACGCCCGACCTCCGCCGGGCAAGCGAGACGCTGACGTTCTGTGCGTTTGCGTGCTTGACGATGTTCGTGAGCGACTCCTGCACGACACGGTAAAGCGCGGTCTCGACCTCGCTCGGCGGTCTCGTCTCCCCGAGCGCGGAATGAAAGTCGACCCGAATGCCGGTCTGCTCGGCAAACGCGTCGGTCAGCCGTTCGAGGGCTGGCACGAGCCCGAAATCGTCGAGCACGGCAGGCCGAAGCTCGACGGCCAGGCGACGGACGTCCTGAAGAGCGCTCACGACCTGCTCGCGCAGCTCCGTGAGTGCGGCGCGGGCTGGGTGGTTCCCAAGCGCCTCCTCGAGCGGCTTCAGTCCGAGCAGGATCGAGGTCAGCGCCTGTCCGGTCTCGTCATGGAGCTCGCGCGCGAGCCGTCGCCGCTCGAGCTCCTGCGCCTGCACGACTCGACGAAGCGCGTCGCGCGCCATGCGTTGCGAGAGCTCGACGGCCACGGCGGCCCGAGCCGCGAACGTCTCGGCCAGCCGGAAGTCGTCGTGGGAGAACCGCGTATCCGGGCCCGCCTTGTCATGAATCTCTAGTACGCCGATCGCGCGGTCGCGGACGATCAGGGGCACCCACATTCCCGTGCGAGCGGCAAGTCTCCTCGAGACCTCCTGGTGCACCTCCGGGTCGTCGACCACGGAGTCGATGCGCTCGCTGCGGCGGCGCTCGATCACCGCGCCACTCTTCGAGCCCGAGCGGGAGATCGTCCCGCCGACGAGGTCGTCCGTCCCCTCGCCCGCTGCCGCCGCGAACTTCAGCTCGTCGCTGCCGCTGGGCAGCAGCAGCGCGACGATTCGCGCTTCGAGCAGCTCCTGAAGCCGGCGCACGATGAGGTCGAGTAGACGGTCGAGATCGGTCTCGGTGGCGAGCGCGTTTCCAACCTCCTGCAGCGACTGGAGTTGACGCGACCAGCGGGTCGACGCCTCGTAGAGCCGGGCGTTCTCGATCGCCACCGCCGCCTGCCCGGCGAGCAGCGTGACGAGCTCCTCGTCCTCCTCGGTGAACTCCTCACCGGCTTCCTTCTCGGTCAGGTAGAGGTTCCCGTACGCGACGCCGCGCAGCAGGATCGGGACGCCGAGGAAGCCCCGCATCGGAGGGTGCCCCGGAGGGAAGCCGACCGAGCGCGGATCCTCGCCAAGGTCCTGCAACCGCAGCGGCTTCGCGTCACTGATCAGCACCCCGAGGATGCCGCGACCGCGGGGTAGCGACCCAATCGCCGCATGCGTATCGGCGTCGACGCCATGGGTCACGAACTGCTCCAGCTGCGAGCCGGTCGCATCGATCACGCCGAGCGCCGCGTAGCGGGCGCCCGTCAACTCGGCGGCGGTCTCGACGAGGCGCCGCAACAAAGCCTCGAGCGACAGTTCCGAACTGACGGCCAGGCCGGCCTCGAAAAGCGCGCGCAGCCGCGCTTCGCTGAGGGATAGCGCGTCCACGAAAGCCCAATCTAATCCTTGGTCGCGAGGTACGGAAAGGCCGCAGCCCTGCTCCGCGCCGCCGCCGATGCCGACCGGGACGCCGCTCGCCCAGACTGACTGGGAAAGGAGGCGCAGATGAAAGCACTCGTGTATCACGGGCCGGGCCAGCGAGCCTGGGAGGACGTACCCGACCCGACAATTCAGGCGCCGACGGACGCCATCGTGAGGATCGACTCGTCGACAATCTGCGGCACCGACCTCCACATCCTCAAGGGAGACGTCCCGGAGGTGGAGCCCGGCACGATCCTCGGCCACGAAGCCGTGGGCACCGTCGTCGAGATCGGGAGCGCCATGACGACGCTCGAGCCGGGGGACCGCGTGCTCGTGTCCTGCATCACGTCGTGTGGTCGCTGCCGCTTCTGCAAGGAGGGCCGCTACGGGCTCTGCACCGGTGGTGGAGGCTGGACCTTGGGACACCTGATCGACGGCCTGCAAGCCGAGTACGCGCGCGTGCCTTTCGCCGACACGTCGGTGTACAGGGTGCCGGACGAGCTCGGCGACGAGCAGGTGCTGTTCCTTGCCGACATCCTCCCCACGGCGTACGAGGTGGGCGTCCTCAACGGCGGCGTCGAGCCGGGCGACACGGTCACGGTCGTCGGCGCCGGCCCGATCGGCCTCGCCGCGATCATGACCGCGCAACTCCATTCGCCCGGTCGCATCGTCGCGATCGATCTCGACTCTTCGCGGCTCGAGAAGGCTCTCGAGTTCGGCGCCAACGTCGCGATCAACAACGGCCGTGAGGATCCCGTCGCGAAGGTGATGGAGCTCACCGGCGGGCTCGGGGCCGACGTAGCCATCGAGGCGGTCGGCGTACCCGAGACGTTCGAGCTCTGCACCGACCTGATCCGGCCGGGCGGCCGCGTCGCCAACGTCGGCGTGCACGGTCATCCCGCCACGCTCCATCTCGAGAAGCTGTGGATCCGGGACGTCATGATCACGACGGGCCTCGTCGACACGACCACGTCGCCGAAGCTCCTCAAGCTGATCGAGACCGGACGCCTCGACCCGACGCCGTTCGCCACGCACCGCTTCGCTCTCGCGGACGCGGAGCAGGCGTACGACGTCTTCGGAGCCGCGGCCGAGAGCGGAGCGCTCAAGGTCGTGCTGGAGGCCACCCCGGTCGGCCACGAGCTGCTCGAGCAGCACGAGGTGCCGGTCACGGCGTAGGCGCACGAAAGGAGGGCGGCGGCGCAGGTCGGGCGCCGCCCTCCTCCAGCCGCCGCACGCTCTACTTACGAAGCTGGATCTGTCCGACGACGCCGGTTCCCCCCTCGTTGGGCACCCAGCTCGCGTGGATCGCTCGCTCGTGACCGTTCGGGAGCAGGCAGGTCCCGCTGAAGCTCGTGCCCCCGACATTTGTCACCCGCCCGCGGCATACGTCGCCGCTCGGCAGGTACTCGAGCTGCAGGGAGGTCGACTCGAGCGTCTGCGGCGCGACGAGCAGGTCGGCGCGCACGAGCAGCTTCTGCGGTCGCTGCGCCTGCCCCACGAAGGAAACGATCTGCTGCAGCTGGGTTCCGTTGCGGATCACGCTGCCGGTGAGGTTCTCGTCCACATGCGCAGCGTCCCACACCGGCGGTGAGTGCCGCAGCGGCCCGACGATGAGCAGCGGCAGCGCGACGACCGTGACAGCTCCCGCCGCAGCGACGCGCGGCGCCCGCAACACGTGGCCGCCGAAGCGCCAGAGGAGCAGCACGAGAACGAGCGCGACGGAGACGCCGTACAGGATCGCCAGCCACGCGGCGCCGCGGTCGGTTCCCGACATCAGCCCGTGCACCGAAGCGAGCGTCCAGATCGCGAAGTTGAGGTAGTGCGCCGTTCGCCAGAAGCGGTACGGGAGGCGGCGCCGGTAGTGGTTCGTGATGGCGAGCGCGAGGAGCAACTCCGCGGCGGCGATTCCAAGGCCCGTCCAGACCGGCCGGTAGTTCGACGTGAACGGGACGAGCAGCTGGGTGAGCGAGAAGGGGAGGAAGGAGTCGGCCGCGATCGTCAGCACGTGGATTCCGATGAGCGAGCCCACGAGCAGGCCGCCGAAGCGGTGGATGTCCTCCACCGAGAAGCGCGGCCAGCGCCGGTTCTGTGCCTTGCCGCCGAGCGTGAGCCCCAGCGAGACGACGAGGCTCAGCACGACGTACGCCGCGACGCCGGACGCGCGCGCCGCGTACCAGATCGCGGGGCTCGAGCTCACGTGCACTCCTGCACCGCCCGCGTCGCGCCCGCCCAGCGGTCGTTCTCGACGACCTCGCCGTTCACGCCGACGAAGCGCCCGGGGATGCCGCGCTCGTCGAGCCACTCCGGCCCGCGCTCTCCGAGGAGAAACCCGGCTTTCGCGGCGACGTCGGCAGCGAGACACGTCGCACCCGACGCCGTGACCTGCTCCCACCGCGAGTCGCAGGAAAGGCCGGTCGCCGCGTCCACGAGATGCGAGCCGCGCGAGGCCGTGCCGCTCGTCGCCAGACCGCCGGCAACGACACGGATCGCGCCACCGGCGGGGAGGGCGACGTCCACGGGGCCGCGCACCGCGAGATCGCCTCCGACCGAGACGAAGCCCGGGCCGTCGAGCGTCGCAACCGCCTCGTCGACGGCTAGCGACTTGACCACGCCGTTCAGGTCGAGTGCCAGCCCGGGAGGGCGTGAGAGCAGCCGCCCGCACAGAACGACCTCACGCCAGCGGCTGCAAAGCGTCGGGTCGACGAGCCCATCCGTCTCGGCGGCGACGTCCAGCGCAACCTCGAGCGTGCTCGAAAAGAACCGCGAAACGGCGAGCGCCCGCGCCGGCGAGCGGTTCACGCGCGAGAGCTCCGACTCCGGCCGGAAGAGGCTGAACGCATCCTCCCAGCGCTCGAGCACCGCCGCCACGGCAGCAGGATCAGCGCCCGCCACGGCGACGTCGCACCCCATGGCGCGGAAGCGGTGGATTGGGTCGGCGCTCACGACGTCGAGCTGGCGACCGGCGGCGGCTGTACCGCCGGCGCGATCTGCCCCCCTTGCGCGACGCTGCGCTTCACTGCGCGCTCGAAGGAGGACGGCGCGCCGAGGGGCTTCGCCTTTCCCTTCGCGTGGCCGGGTGCATGGATCCGCGCGCCGACGAAGGCGACTCCGAAGACGAGTACCGCCATGGCTCCGATCGCGGTCTTCGCGGTACGCGCTCGCCGCCGAGCCCGCTCGATGCGCGAATCTCTGGACATTGTGCGACCAGAGTGCCGAGAAGGCATTAGAACCTCATGTGAGGTAGCTGGGAAGCCCCCAGCCACCAGCGCAGCGAGGTTCACACCGCATAGCCGCAGGAGAGGGGCGGCGCTTGGGGTCCGACGCCGCCCTTTCTCCTCGTCCGACTACGCGGTCGTCAGCTTTTCGGTCTCGTCGCTCGACCGCTCGGTTGAGCGAGTCGGCGGGACTACGAGCACCGGCCGATGCGCGGTGTGGCAGAGCCCCTTCGCCACGCTCCCCAATACTGCGCCGGCAACCCTCCCGCGGCCGTGCGTGCCGACCACGATAAGATCAGCGCCCACCTGTTCAGCCGCGCTTTCCACGAGCCTCGCGATGTCCTGACTACCGGTGCGCACCTTGAGCTCGGCGTCGAAGCCCGCCTCGCGGAGCTCGTCCACCTGCCCGGCAATCTTCTCCCGGAGGTCGGGCTCGTCTGCGAGGAGCGGCCCACCGCCGAAGCGGCCGGTGAGGAGCTCGTTCGCGTGGACAGCGACGATGCGTGAGCCGTGGATCTCGGCGAGCTTCCGCACGTGCTCGAGCGCCTTGTCGGCGAGCTCGGACCCGTCGGTTGCCCATGCGATCGTCTCGAACATGGTGTCCGTCCTTTCGTAGACGAGACGATCGTCTAGCCGCCCGGTCTCGATCGCATCCGAGAGAGCCGCCGACCAGTGTCCGTGGTTTCCCGCAGCAGTTGCAGGTCGTGCCCGGATGCTGCAGACGGGCCTCGCTCCGACACTTGAGCCATGGACCCCAGTAGAGAGGACGCGAGATGAACGCTACGAGACCAATCTTGTTTGCCTCTGACGGTTCGCCGTCGGCCGCAGAAGCTCAGGAGAAGGCGATCGAGCTAGCTCAGCTGTTCGGCGTGCCCCTCGTCGTTGTCTCGGTGGTGCACGTCGCACTGCCGGCGGTCGGCTACACCGGCTACGGCTATACGACGATCGTTGCCGAGCTCACTGAAAACGAGCGCAAGCGCGTAGAGAAGCTTCTGGCTTCGGTGGCAGAGGCGGCCGACGCGGCGGGGGTGTCGTGCTCGACGGTTGCGGCGGACGGCTTCGCCGTAGACGAGATCTGCCGGCAGGCGAGTGACTACGACGCGCAGCTGATCGTCGTGGGCTCACACGGCTGGGGTGCTGCGAGGAGAGTCTTCTCCGGCAGCGTCTCAACCGGACTCGTTCACTCGGCTCCGTGCCCGGTGCTGGTCGTGCGGCCTCAGCCGCAGGCAAACGAGCACGCGGCGGCTGCGTGAGCGCCACGGCGGCACACGCAGTCGACGCAACCGACGTCATCCTCCGCGACGGGTCGACGCTACGGCTGAGGCCGCCCGCCGCGGAGGATGCCGACGCGCTCATCGAGTTCTTCTCGGGCCTTTCGGACCAGAGCCGCTACCTCCGCTTCCACGGCTTCCCAGCGCTCGGCTCGACGCTCGTCGACCCCATGCTCGCTCCCGACTGGCAGGAGTGTGGTGCACTCGTCGGATCGCTGGATGGCCGCATCGTCGCGGTCGCGAACTGGGTCAGGCTCCGGGACCCGCGGGCGGCGGAGGTCGCCTTCGCAGTCGGCGACGATTTCCAGCGGCGCGGGATCGGCACTCGCCTCCTTGAGAGGCTCGCGGCCCGAGCGGCGGAGGCCGGCATCGCGGAGTTCGTCGCGGAGGTGCTGTCCGAGAACGCCGCGATGCTCGGCGTCTTCCGCGACGCGGGCTTCGCCGTCACGCGTGCCGGCGAAGGCGGCGAGCTCGAGATCCGGTTCCCCGATCGCTCCCACGAGCGGCTACCGCGAGCACGTCGCCGCACGCGACCACGTCGCGGTGCGCGCCTCGCTCGAGCCCTTCTTCCGCCCGCGATCCGTCGCGGTGGTAGGCGCGTCGAAGCGCCGCGGCTCGATTGGCGGCGAGCTGTTCCGCAACGTCCTGTCCGCCGACTTCGGCGGCTCGGCCTATCCCGTGAACCGAAACGGCGACTCGGTCGCAGGCGTCCACGGCTACCGCACGATCGCCGAGATCGCAGAGGGAGTCGACCTTGCTGTTATCTGCGTGCCGGGGGAGCAGGTGCTCGCTGCTGCAGAGGACGCGCTCGCTGCCGCGGTGCGTGCCCTAGTCGTCATCTCCGCCGGCTTCGCCGAGACGGGTAGGGCTGGCGCCGAGCGGCAAAACCAGCTCCTCGCCCTCGTGCGCAGCTACGGCGCCCGCATGCTCGGTCCGAACTGCCTCGGCATCGCCTCCTCCCCGGTTCACCTCAACGCAACCTTCGCGCCGCGCAGCTTCCCAGCCGGGAAGATCGGCTTCTCGTCCCAGAGCGGAGCGCTCGGGCTGGCATTGCTCGAGCGCGCTGAGTCGACCGGCTTAGGCATCACTTCGTTCGTTTCGATTGGCAACAAGGCGGATGTCTCCTCGAACGATCTACTCGAATGGTGGGAGGACGACGACGAGACCGAGATCGCCGTCCTCTACCTGGAGTCGTTCGGGAACCCGAGGGCGTTCGCTCGGATCGCGCAACGCGTCGCCCGCCGCAAGCCAATCCTCGCTCTCAAGGGCGGCAGCACGCAGGCGGGCGGTCGCGCTGCCGGCTCGCACACGGCGGCCCTCGCCGGATCGGATGTCGCCGTCGACGCACTCTTCCGCCAGGCGGGTGTCACCCGGGCGCGGACCCTCGACGAGCTCATCGACGTCGCGACGTTGCTGTCCGCTCAGCCGTTGCCGCGCGGACGGCGGGTGGCGCTCGTGACGAACGCCGGCGGGCTGGGAATCCTCGCCGCCGACGCCTGCGAGGGAGCCGGGCTCGAGCTGCCGCAGCCGAGCGAGGCCACCCGAGCGACGCTCGCGGAGGTCATGCCGGTCGAGGGGAGCAGCGCGAACCCGATCGACCTGCTCGGCGGCGCGACCGCCGAGAGCTTCGCCGACGCCCTGCCGCCGGTTCTCGCCGATCCCGCGTTCGACGCCGCGATCGTCCTCTTCGTTCCCACCGTCGGAACCGATGAGGACGAGGTCGGCGCGGCGATAAGCCAGGCCGCAGCGACCGCCGAGGACAAGCCCGTCCTCTGCGTGTTCGTCAGTGCGAAGGGCGCCCCGCCGAACCTCCGCAGCGCCGCGAACGTTCCCGCGTTCGGTTACCCCGAGGCTGCAGCAAGGGCGCTCGGCCGTGCCGCCGAGCGCGGCGAGTGGCTGCGGCGGCCGGCCGGCGCGATGGCCGATGTCGACTGCGACCGCGACAGCGCGCAGGCTATGGTGCGCGAGGCAGTCGCGGCCGGCCGCTCCTGGCTCGACCCCGAGCAGACCCGCCGCCTCCTCGAGAGCTACGGCGTCCCGCTCGTGCTCCAGCGGCTCGCCTCGTCTCCGGAAACGGCCGTCGACGCCGCCCGCGAGCTCGGCTACCCCATCGTCCTCAAGACGGCAGCGGCCGGAGTGCACAAGACCGAGCAGGGCGGCGTGATCCTGGATCTCGGTACAGACGAGGAGGTGAGTGCCGCCGCAGAGTGGCTGAGCGTGCCGCTGCTCGTGCAGCCCTTCGTGCGCGGCGGTACGGAGCTGCTGGTCGGCGCCGTGCAGGATCCTGTCTTCGGCCCGCTCGTCGCGTTCGGCCCCGGCGGCGTCCTCGCCGAACTGATTGGCGAGGCGCAGTTCCGACTCGCGCCGCTCACCGACCTCGACGCAGAGGAACTGGTTCGAGAAGGGAAAGCCGGCCGACTCGTCGCCGGCTTCAGGGGCGCGCCTCCTGCCGACGAGGCGGCGCTCGTCGACCTTCTCCTGCGTCTCTCGCTCCTGGTCGATGACTTACCGGAGGTGGCGGAGCTCGATCTCAATCCGGTGCTCGCACTGCCAACCGGCTGCCTCGCTGTCGACGCGCGGGTGCGAGTCACAGATCGAGCCCAGTCGCGGCGCGCAAAGAGCTGGTGAGGATAGGGTCGGTTCGTGCGCGGCTTCGACACCCGAGAGGTAGTCGAGCGCCTCCGAGCCCAAGGCGGCTACGAGATCGTGCACGAGTCGCCCGGCCTGGAGCTCGGTGTCTACGTCCTCGTCGCTCCCGAGCCAGACCGCCAACAACCGCATGAGGACGACGAGGTCTACGTCGTGCTCGAGGGCACCGGCACGCTCGAGGTCGAGGGCGAGCGGGTCGACCTGAGCGAGGGCCAGGCGGTCTTCGTGCCGGCCGGTGCCCGACCACCGATTCGTCGGCTACGAGCAGCTCGCGGTGCTCGTCGTCTTCGAGCGCCCGAAGTTCTGATCCGGGCTTTTCCGGGCCAAATCTACGGGGAAGTACCGACTGGCTACGCGGCTGGCCCGGATTCCGCCGCGAGCGACAAGCCCGACGATGCGGACATGCCACGGACCGCACCGTCAGGAGGAACAACCATGAAGATCTACGTGCTCGCCCTCGCAATCGCCGCAACCCTGTGCGCCGTAGCTCTTGGCGCCGGGCAGGCGCTGGCGACGACCGCGCATCACGCCACCCCGAGGACTCTGAAGGTCGCCATGCACGACCCAGGCTGCCACTGGTTTATGCGCCATGGGGAGTTCACGAAGGCGGCCACGGTCAAAGGCCGCATTCGACTTCTCAACCTCGACGAGGCGACACTGAAGGTGGCCTCCCGTCATGCACTGCGTCACATCCCGGTCGGCAAGTCGCTCGTCGTCGGCCGCGGGAACTACGTGATCATGATGGTCGGCCAGGCGCCCGACGACAACTACCTCAAGCTCACCGTCCGCTAAGCCAGATGAGCTCTCGGCGAGAGGGCGGCACGAGGCCGCCCTCTCGTCTTCCTCCAATTGGAGACGTGCCGCGCAGACCCGGACGAACACGGCACGCGCTAGCACACCACGGCCGCTCGACATGCGGAGAGCGTGTCGAGCTGGTTGATGCTCTCATCGGAGCCCCGTCCGCAAAAGCATCCGCGCGAGGAGCTACGCCGCCAGATGATCTGAGCGCGCGAACGCTTCCGACATGCCGGCCGGGCGCCGCTGCGGCCGGCGGCACTAGCATCGCGTGGGGACAGGTCTTGGGGACAATTCTCGGGTCAGCCGGGTCGACTGAGGGAGGCATGGTAAGGAAGGGGTCCGCGGTTCGAGTCCGCGAGAGGGCTTCACGAACCCCCTGCTCACCAGCGTTTTAGTCGTCTGTTGAGGCGACAGAAACGAGACGCGGCGTCCACCGAGCGTCCACAACTCGCCGCCTTGGCTTCCTGGGAGGTCTCGAACTCCTTTGATTGAGCGGCCTCGCCGGCCTCGGCGGCGACGTCCACGCAGCGTCCACCGCCCGCTCGAAGGCGAGCGCGTCGAGGAGGGCGACGGCGTGGTCGCGGCTGTCGTTGGCGAGATGGCCGTAGTGGCGATCAATCATCGCGATGCTCGTCCCCATGAAGCGGGAGACCGCGAACACTGGAACGCCGGCGCGCAGCGCGAAAGTGGCGTACGTGTGCCGCAGGTCATAGAGGCCGCGGACCGGGTCGATTCCAGCCTTGATCTGCGCCGGCCGCCAGTGCTTGCGTCCGAAGATGCGAAAGTCGATCCGTCCGCCGCGCATGTTCGGAAACAGGATCGGGTTGTCCGACGCTGGCAGCCGGTCGAGCGCTTCCAACGCCTTCGCCTGCAGCGGCACCGCGCGCGTGCTCAGCCGCGTCTTCGTGTGTTTGATGCGCCCGTTGGCGTAGGCCCGGCGGACGTAGACGACACCGAGTTGGCGGTCGACGTCGCGCTTGTCGAGCCCGAACAGCTCCGACGGTCGCAGGCCGGTCGCCGCTGTGAAGATCACCATCGGCCCATACAGCGGCCCGAGTTGCGCGGCCAAAGCTTCCAGCTGCTGCCAGGTCTCGAACGGTCGCTTCTCCTTCGCCCGCCGCGCCGGGTTGGGAACACCGAGCTTGGCCGGGTTGAAGTCGAGGAGGCCCCAAGCGACGGCGCAGTTGAGGACTTGCCGCAGCGCCTGCGTCGCTTCGAACCGGTGACCCTCCGGAACAGTCAACCGGCACGCGTACACGTCCCGCGGCGACAGATCCGCCAACCGCTTCTCACCGAGCACCGCCGTCGCCTTCCCGAGTAGCCAGCGCAACTTCGCGACTGTGACCGGCGCCGCTTGATGCATCTCCAGGTACTCGTCGACGAACTCGGCGAGCGTGATCGTCGCCCGTCCGCCACCCGGCCCCAGCCGGTCAATGACCTTCCGCAGCGCCTTCTCCGCCTCAGCCCGCGTCGCGAACCCACCCACCTGCGGCCTCTCCGAGCCGCGACCTTCGAGCCGATAGCGATACGCCCAGAGCGGCTGCCCCTCCGGACCCTTCGTCTTCAGCTTGAACACCTGACCGTGCTGGATCATCTCGAGCCTCCTCGATCGAACGATGGATCGAGGAATCTCGCGCAGACCACCTCTCAGATCGAGAGGGAGCCCGGTCTTACTGAAGCCACACGCGCTCGGCCAAGCCGAGCAGCCGACCTCTCAGCCCCAGAAGCAGGCGTGCGGGTCGCGGGCGACCTCATCGAGCAGCGGCCCGATCCCCGATTGGGGGCCGACGAGCGTGTAGCGCTGGAACTTGAGGTCGCTGCGCGTCCAGTAGACGCTCCACGATTTCTCGCTTGGGCTGTACCGGAATCGCGCGATGCCCATCCGCGTCCACTCCAGGCCATACTCCGGCCTCCATGGGGGACGGCACTCCCAGATCGTGATCGAGTTACCCGCCGTCTCGACTTCGAGCCGGACCTGGTCTTGAGCCTCCGCCGGAACCTTGGCAGCCGCGTAGCGCTCAACCAGCTTGGCGGCGAACTCGACCTCCGGGCGTGACACGAACAACGAGGTTAGTTGCTCGCCTGCTTCAGTGCTCAGGCCCGCGTCGACTGCAGCCAGTCCGCGAGCTCGCGCTCCGAGATCGTGCCGGCCGCGGCGCGCTCGATCATCGTGACCGTCTCGTCGCCTGACGGCGGCATCCACTCGATCCCGTTCCGTGCCATGAACTCGAGCAGCGCAAGGTAGGAGACGCGCTTGTTCCCGTCCGGGAGCGGATGGTTCCGGGCCAGGCGCGCGCAGAGGACGGCGGCCTTGTCGAACAGTTCTGGATACAGCTCGGCTCCGCCGAAGCCTGTCAGCGGGCGAGCCGCTCGAGGATCTCACGATCGCGCTCCATCACGGCGCGCAGACGCTCACGAAAGGCCTTGTCCTTCCGCTTGCGGTCGATGTGCTCCGCGATCGCCTCCCGGACGGCGTCGGACACGCTGATTTCCTCAGCCCGCGCGACCGCCTCCAGCTCGTCCGCTTGCACGGCGGACAAGCGCAAGGTCATGTTCTTCTGGTCAGCCATCGGCACCCATCTCGGTATCAAGATACCACGATAGCAGCCCCGGGCCAACCTCTGCGCCGCGAAAGCTTGGTCTTAAGTGTGGCCGAGCCCGGCTGATTCGGCGGGGTCGGCGGTGGCCGCCCAGCTGCCGAGGAGCTTGAGCGCCTCTTCGGAGCGAGAGCCCGGCTCCGCGGCGTAGGTGAAGATCGTCAGCCCGTGGTCGGCTGGAAGGTCCATTCGGTTATAGGTCAGGCTGAGTTCGCCGACGACGGGGTGGTGGAACTCCTTGACACCGGTGTTGTGAAACCGCACGTCGTGTGCAGCCCAGCGGGTACGGAACGTCTCGCTCTGTGTTGCGAGCTCGCCGACGAGGTCTGAGAGGTGGCGGTCGTGTGGGTCGCGGCCTGCGGCCCAGCGCAGGATCGCGACGCACTCCCCGGCGACGCGCTCCCAGTCGCCGTAGAACGTCTCGGCTCGCGGATCGAGGAACACGAACCGTGCGTTGTTGACCGGCCGCGTGGGCGCAGCGTACAGCTCGGAGAACAACGCGCGGCCGAGCTCGTTGGCAGC
>JAICZB010000094.1 GCA_025933895.1 Thermoleophilia bacterium | reverse complement strand
GCTGTCGAGCCAAATCGGGTCGTCACTGAGCTCTGACGAAGTCGTTATCGCGACGTGCAGTAGCTGCTACCGGCCGTTCGCCTAGAGGCTTGATGTGCATTAGGCATCGTCGTGGGGCTGTTCCAGGCCAAGCCAGGGCGGTCGGCGGCCGAAGGGCAGGCCGGTTGGCCTGGTCGAGGGCGACGAGACGGCATGGCGCCGTGCATGGGGCGGCACCACGGGCCACGGCTAATGCGCATCAAGCCTCTAGGACTCGAGCGCGCCGGGGTCGCCGGGCGGCTCCGCTCCGCGGCGCATCCGCGCTAGGCGCGCTTCCGACTCGGCCTCGTGACGCTCCTGCACGACGACCTCGCTCGCCTGCAATTCCCTGCAGATCCACCACGAGACGAGACCGAAAAGCACCGGCAGCACCCAGACGATCACGCGATAGACCCAGATCTGGGACACGTAGTCCGGCCCGAAGGTGACGCTCACCCGGTCGGCCGAGCCGGCGAGGAAGACGAGGAAGACCCAGCTGACCATCCCGACGCCGATCCCGGTGCGCACCGGCGCGTCGCGCGGCCGGTCGAGGAGGTTGTGGAACGCGTGGTCTCCCGTGAAGCGGCGCTCGAGCCACGGCCAGAAGTAGAGGAAGCCGAACACGACGAGCGGGAACGCGGCGCCGCCCCAGAACGGGTTCGGCACGAGCGTGTAGCCCGCGATCGTGAGGTCGAAGCTCGGCACGAGCCGCAGTCCGCCGATCAGCCAGCCGAGGTACCAGTCCGGCTGGGCGCCGTTCGTCGACGAGTAGGTGTGGTACGGCCCCCAGAGCCAGATCGGGTTGATCTGGACGAGCCCACCGAGCAGGAAGAGGAAGCCGGCGGTCCCGACCATCAGTCCCAGCGACCGCGGCGCCTGACCAGGGAAGGCGGGCACGCCGACGATGGTGTGCTCGCTCTGCGCCTTCTTGCGGCGGAACTGCGTGTGGTGCCGCATCGCCACGAGCAGGAGATGCGCCCCGAGCAGCAGCCCTATCAGGATCGGGAAGATCAGGACGTGCGCGATGTACATCCGCGGCCAGAGCTTGGCGCTGCCCGGAAACATCCCGTCGAACAGCCAGTTCATGACGTTCTGGCCGACGAAGGGGAGCGAGAGCCCGACCGAGTAGCCGATCACGAGGCCCATCCCCGACATGAGGTCGTCGACGAGGGAATACCCCATGTACGCCTCGAGCAGCGAGAGCATCAGCATCGTCACTCCGAGCCAGTACGTCAGCTCGCGCGGCTTGCGATAAGCGCCGGTGAAGAAGATGCGGAAGAGGTGGAGGACGATCGCCGCGATGAAGACGTTCGCGGCCCAGTGATGCGTCTGCCGGATGAGCAGCCCGGCGTGGACCGCGAGCGACAGGTGCACGACGGACTCGTACGCCTCGCTCACCTTCTGCCCGTACAGCGCCGGGTAGTAGTCGCCGCGGAAGACGACCTCCTTGGTCGAGTCCACGAAGAAGAAGGTCAGGTAGATCCCGGTCGCCACGAGGACCATGAACGCGTAGAGCGCGACCTCGCCGAGCAGGAACGACCAGTGGTCCGGAAAGAGGTAACGGAGCGCCTTGCGGAGATAGGGCGCGCTCGCGCTGCGCTGGTCGACCCAGCGGACGGCGCGGCGGGTCATCGGGGCGCCGCGAGAGCGACTCACGGCTGCGCCTTCCAGAGGCGGACGCCCCACCACGAGGGCCCGACCGGCCCGTCGAAGTTGCCCGTCGCGCGCAGGTAGCCGCCCGAGTCGATGTAGACCGGCAGTAGCGGCAGGTTGCGGCCGGCCGGCCCGAAGGTGACCGTGCCGCCGTTGGCGGGGTTGAACGTGGAGTAGTGGCACGGGCAGACGAGCGCGGGCCTGGGCTCGTCGGGCTGGAACAGCGGCGCACGGTAGAGCGAGATCGCGCACCCGGCGTGGGTGCAGATTCGGGAGTAGGCCAGGATCCCGTTCGCGTCGTAGCCCTTCAGGTGCGGCGGCAGGTCGAGCTGAGCGGGTGGGAGGCGGATCACGACGAGCGACGCCGCCATCTGCTCCTTCTCCTCGTCGCTCGTCCCCTCCGGGAACGCGAGGTAGAAGTCCTTCTCCGCGATGTCCGACGCCTTGTAGGGCCGGCCGTTCTCGTCGACGAGGCGCCGCCCGCGCCGCCACGGCGTGCGGAGGAAGTCGCCTACGTGGAAGAGCGGGCCGAACGAGACGGCCGGCGCGAGGAGAGCGAGCCCGAGCGTCCCGCCCGCACCGAACAGGCCGAGCTTGAAGAGGCGGGCGCGGGTGAAGCGCGTGCCGCTCTCGTCCAGCACCTCTGCGATCACCTGCTGCTCGCCCGGGTGCTCGTGGGGCGGGTACTCCTCCGCGACCTCCTCGACCGGCACGAGCCTGAGGCCGACGACGACGAGCGCCGCGGCGAGGAAGAGGAACGCGAGCCCGATCGTCGCGCCGAGGAGCGGGGTCACGGCCGGGAGCGAGTTCGCGAAGGCGTAGATCAGGATGAAGCCGAGCGCCGCGAGCGACGAGAGCCCCAGCAGAGCGAGGACTGCGAGCTCGGCCGCGGGGTTCGGCGGCAGCGCCGGCACGATCCGCGTGTCCTCCTCTCTCGGCCTGCGGCGCCGCCGTCGGCCCAGGAGAAGCACGAGCCCCGAGACGATCGCGTTGCGGACGCGCGTCAAGAGCGCAACCTCCTCCCCAGGATGAGGCAGAGCACGAGAAGCGCGGGGATCGCGAGGAACCACGTCACGAGCCCCTCCGGCACCGGGCCGATGTAGCCGAGGCCCCAGCCGCCCGGGCGCGTCGGGTTCTTCGTGAACTCGACGTAGCGGACGATCGAGTCGAGCTGCCGGTCGCTGATCGAGCGCGTCGAGAACGTCGGCATCACGTACGGCCCGATACGCACGGCCTGCGCAACCTGGCGCGGTGTCGCCAGCACGAGCGCCGGCGGCAGCGCGCCCGTGACGTAGCCGCCCTGCGCGAGGACCTGGTGGCAGCCGGCGCAGTGCTCTGTGAACAGCGCCTGGCCCTGCGAGAGGTTGCCGAGGTCTGGTCTCGGCGTCGGAATCGGCGGGCCGCCGAAGGTCGCGATGTACGCGACGATCGCCCGGATCTGGTGCTCGCTGAGGAAGACGCGCCGGCGTCGCGGCTGCAGGCCGATGTGGCGGAGCGGCATGTAGCCGGTGCGGAGGTAGAAGTCCGCCGCGAGCGCGCCGACCCCCTGCAGCGACGGGCCGATCCCGCCCTGCTGCCCCTGTGCGCGTCCCGGCCCGGCGCCGCTGGCGGACGACGGCTCCTTGTAGCGCCCGGCGGCGTTCGTCCCGTGACAGGCGAGGCAGTACTGGCCGTAGAGGTGGAAGCCGTAGGCGGCGAGCGGATCCTTCGGCGTGCCCGGCGCGGCTCCGGCCGGCGCAGCCACGGCGAGCGCGGAGGCCGCGAGAGCGGCGAATATCAGGACTGCACGCATAGGGAGTCGAAGACGGACGCGAACCCGTCCATCAGGATCGCGGCGAGGAAGAGGATGTTCGCCACCATCGCGGCCGTGGCGAAGAAATGGAGCCGGGTGTACGGAACAGCGCCGCCCCAGCGTCCGTCTCCGGGCGGCCCGTCCCCGTAGTTCGTCTCGCGGGTCGAGAGGAAGACCGCGACGGCGGCGGCCTCGGAGACGAGGATCAGCACGGCGGCGGCGGCGAGGATCGCGAGCTGCCACGTGTCGTAGCCGATTCCCCAGCGCAGGCCGCCGACGCTGCAGCGCGCCTCGCCGACCCCGTAGCCGACCACGTGCTGGGCGGTCCACGCGAGCGGCGCGACGACGACGCCGATCCACTGGACGACGCTGAGCCGACGGAGCGTGAAGCGCCCGACGCGGTCGTCGAGCGACGGCGCGACGAGGGTCTCGCGCCGAGCGGGCACGATGTCGCGGACGTCGCTCATAGCGTTGCGCTCAGCAGGACCCCGATCACGACCAGGGTCAGGAGGTTGACGGCGTGCCAGTAGAAGGCGACGACCTGCACGGCGTTGAGCCGGTACATCGTCAGGCCGCGCGCGAGCTTCCAGAGCAGCCAGACGACGAGGAGGATCCCGATCGCGACGTGCGCGTGGTCGGCGCCGAGAAGCGTGTAGTAGATCGAGCTGTACGCGTTGTCCTGCGGGACGGAGCGCCGCAGCTGGTCGACGTAGTCGTGGATCTCGTAGACGAGGTAGCCGCACTGGATCACGAGCGCCCAGAGGAGGAAGAGGCGCGCCGCCCAGAGCCCGCCCCGCCGCGCGGCTCGCGCGGCGAGCTGCATCGGCAGGCTCGTCGTCGCGAGGATCCCGACCATGACAAGCGGCACCACCACCCGCGGCTCGGGCGTCCCGACCGGCGGCCAGTGCGGCGTGTTGAAGCGGAGGTAGTAGTACGTCCCGATGAACGTGCCGAAGAGCGTGACCTCGCTCGCGACGATCATCGCCATCCCCCAGAACGCGACGCTCGGGCCGCGCCTACGCCCCGCCAGCACCTTCGCCTCGCCCGCGTTGCGCGCCTCGGTCGTCCGTGGGACGAGCCGCTCCGGAACGCCACCTGCGATGTAGTCGGCCACAGCTACGCCTCACGCTCCTGCGGCTCTTCGCCGTGCCAGCCGAGCAGCACGAGCAGGATTCCGGCAAGGGCGAAGCAGAAGCCCATCCAGAGGTGGAGGAGCAGGAGGACGAACACGATCGACATTGCGACGGCGAGCAGGATCGGCCACGGCGAGTCGTGCGGCATCTCGACGATCTCGGCCCACCAGCCGTCGACGGGCGAGCTCACCGGTTGCTCGTGCCCCTGCTCGAGCACCATCACTCCCTCGGCGAGCTTGCGTCGGTCCTCCTCCCGGTCGGCGTAGTCCCAGTTCGCGTACGCGCTCGACACCTTCGGGATGACCGCGAAGTTGTACTCGGGAGGCGGCGACGGAATCGTCCACTCGAGCGTCGCGCCGTGCCAGGGGTCGGGCCCCGCCGGAAGTCCGCGGAAGTAGCTCACGAGGAGGTTGGCCAGGAGCACGACGATCCCGACCGTCGTGATGTACGAGCCGATCGTCTCCGCGAGGTTCTCCGGCCCCCAGCCGAGCCCGGATGGATACGTGTAGTTGCGCCGCGGCATCCCCTCCAAGCCGACGATGTGCATCGGGAAGAAGAGGAGGTTCGTGCCGAGGAAGATGAGCCAGAAGCTGATCTGGCCGGGCAGCTCGAAGTAGAGCTTCCCCGTGACCTTCGGGAACCAGAAGTACATGCCGCCGAAGATCGGGAAGACGGCGGCTCCGAAGATGATGTAGTGGAAGTGGGCGATGACGAAGTAGGTGTCCGTCACCTGCTGGTCGAACGGCACCGCCAGGAACATGATCCCGGTCAGCCCGCCGGCGACGAACATGAAGATGAAGCCGGCGATGAAGAGCAGCGGCGTCTTGAAGCGCGCGTTGCCGGTGACGAACGTCATGCACCAGGCGAAGACCTGGATCGTGCTCGGGATCACGACGACGGCCGTGGCCGCGGCGAAGAAGACGACGGTGACGGTCGGCATCCCCGTGGCGAACATGTGGTGCGCCCAGACGCCGAAGCCGATGAAGACGACGAGGAGCTCGGCGACGGCGACGAGCGGGAAGGCGACTACCCGCCGCTGCGTGAAGGCGGGGATGATCTCCGTCGCGATCCCGAACGCGGGGACGATGAGGATGTAGACCTCGGGGTGGCCGAAGATCCAGAAGAGGTGCTGCCAGAGCAGCGTCGAGCCTCCCTTCGCGACGTCGAAGAAGTGCGTGCCGACGTTGCGGTCGAGGAAGAGGAAGATCGTGTCCGCGGTCAGCGACGGCAGCGCGAACAGGAGCCCCCACGATGCCGCGAGGAAGGCGAAGCAGAAGAGCGGCATCCGGTTGAACGACATCCCGGGCGCCCTCATCTTGAGGATCGTCACGATGAAGTTGGCCGCCGTGAGGCTCGACGAGATGCCGTTGAAGATGATCCCGAGGCAGTAGAAGTCGATCGCGTGACCCGGGTCGAACTTCGCGTTCGCGAGCGGCACGTAGTCGAACCAGCCGGCGTTCGGCGCGATCCCGAGGAACAGGCTCGTGTAGATGAAGATCCCCGAACCGAGGAAGATCCAGAAGCTCAGCGCGTTCATGCGCGGGAAGGCCATGTCCCGCGCGCCGAGCATCAGCGGGAGCAGGTAATTGCCGAACGCGCCCGTCGTCATCGGGATGATGAAGAAGAAGATCATCGTGATCCCGTGCATGGTGAAGAGCTGGTCGTAGGTGGAGGGGCCGACGACGTGCTGGTTCGGCTGGATCAGCTGCGTCCGGATGATCAGCGCCTCGGCCCCGCCGGCCCCGAAGAGCACGAGCGTCGTCCAGAAGTAGAGAAGACCGATCCGCTTGTGGTCGGTCGTCATCACCCAGCCGAGCACGCCGGGCCGCGACTGCCACATGCGCTCGAGCCGCGCGGTGATCTCCTCGGCGGGCGCGGGCGGCGGAGGGACGGTCGTCGCTATTTGAGCCCCTCCAGATAGGCGACGAGCGCGTGCACCTGCCGCTGAGACAGGTTGAAGTCCGGCATCTGGTTCCCCGGCTTGAAGTGCTGGGAGTCGACGATCCAGCGCGCGAGGTAGTCCGCTCGGTTCGGGATCGTCAGGCCGGCGAGCGTCGTGCGGCTCGCGAGATGCGTGAGATCCGGGCCGACGAAGCCGCGAGCGCTCGTGCCGCGAATCGCGTGGCAGCTCGCGCACGGGCCGTCGAGGAAGATCTGCTCCCCGTGCCTCGCGAGCGCGGTTGTCGGAGCGGCTGCCGGCGCCGACTGCTTCGCGAGCCACGTCCGGAACTGCGCCTTCGACTGGACGATCACGAGCATCCCCATGTGCGCGTGCTGCAGCCCGCAGTACTCGGCGCACTGCCCGCGGAAGACGCCGGGCGTGTTCGCGTAGAGGAGGATCCGGTTCTGCCGGCCGGGGATCGTGTCGACCTTGCGGTTCAGCTCCGGCACCCAGAAGCTGTGGATGACGTCGGCCGTGGTCGCGACGAGGTTGACCCGCGTGCGGACGGGAATGTGCAACTCGCCGGCCGTGACCGCCTTCGTCCCCGGATACCGGAACGCCCAGTACCACTGATGGCCGATGGCGTCGACGGTCATGGCCGTACTGGACGCCGCGGGCGCCTGGGTACTGCTGATGATCACCCCGTTGCCGACGACGAACAGGGCGATGACCACCATGAGCGGAAACACGACGCCCATCCCGACGACGACGAACCAGCTGGGCCGCTCCCCGGGATGCGGATCGTCCGGATCGGCGCCGAAGCCGCGGCGGCCGCGCCGGACCCACGCGAAGACGAGCAGGCCGGTGATCAGCGCGAGGCCGCCGAACGAGACGGCCATCATCACCCAGAAGAGATTCGCGATGTCCGCCGCTGGGTGGCTGTGCGGATTGAGCGTGTTCTGCGAGCCGCCGCAGCCTGCGAGCGTCAGCAGGAGGAGCACCAACGCAGCTCCCGCGAATCCCCTGCGCGGCTTCGTCCCCCGAGACGTGATCAAGTCGGAAAACGGGTACCCGAGCGCGTCGACCGAAAAACCGTGACCGCTGGATGAACGACTGGAACTTCGACCCGCTCGAGCTCTCGATCCTCGTGCTGATCGGCGCGCTCTACTGGCGGCGGGCGAGGACGCTCGCGCGGCGCGGCCGGCCGGTACCGGCGCCGCGCCTCGCTGCGTTCGGAGCCGGCCTGCTGACGCTGTTTGTCGCGCTCGCGTCGCCGATCGACACGATCGGCGAGGAACGGCTCTTCTCGGTGCACATGTTCCAGCATCTCCTGCTCGGGGACGTGGCGGCGCTACTGCTCGTGCTCGGGCTCGACGGGCGGCTGCTGCGGCCGCTGCTGCGCTTCCGCCTCGTCCACCGGCTGCGGGTGCTCGCGCATCCGCTCGTCGCGCTGCCGCTGTGGGCCGCGAACTTCGTCGTCTGGCACCTGCCGGTGCTGTTCGACGCGGCCCTGCGGCACGACGCGATCCACGCGCTCCAGCACGCGCTCTTCGTCGCCTTCGGGATGCTGATGTGGGCGGCGCTCCTCGAGCCGTTGCCGGGGCCGGCGTGGTTCACGGCACCGTGGAAGATTCCCTACGTCCTCGGGATGTGGCTCGTGATGCTCGTCCTCTCCCAGGTCTTCATCTGGTCGAGCCACGTCTACTACGCGCCGTACACGCACGACGCGACGCTGTGGGGGCTGAGCCACCTGGCCGACCAGAAGGCCGGAGGCGGCGTGATGCTCGTGGAGAGCGCGTTCACGATGCTCCCCGCGCTCGTCTGGGTGCTGCTCATGGTGCTGCGGGAGAGCGAAGCCCGGCAGCGGCTGGTCGATGCGGGCGTCGCGCCGCCGGCAGCCGCGCGCGCAGCGCGCTACGGCCGGGC
>JAICZB010000230.1 GCA_025933895.1 Thermoleophilia bacterium | reverse complement strand
GGTGCACGCCGTGTCGATACAGCGGCGGTCGCGTCAGGGTGTGCCGGAACACGAGCTCAACCACGACCGCGAGCAGCCAGGCCGCCGTCCAGCAAAGCGCAGCCTCGCCCCTCCCGCGCGTCCAGAGCCGCCACGCGGCCGTTGCGACGAGCAGGAAGGAGAGGACGACCTGGCCCGGCAGCGTCACGATCTGGGCGACGCCGGCGCCGAGCGGATGGAACTGTGCGTCGAGGAGCGGCACGGCCGACTCGAGGAAGGTCGGCGGTGGAGCCGGGCTGCCCGCGAACGGCATGGCGTGCTCGGTGGCCCAGCGGTCGATGCCGGTGGTCGCGCCCGAGGCGACGAGCCCGGCCAGCGCGGCGAACGCCGCAGTCGCGGCTGCCGCCAGGCTACGCAGCAGCGGGCACCCGCAGCCGCAGCGCGGACCGGACGATCTCGAACCGCGCCGGCGTCGTTCCGATCGGCTCGCCGTCGACCTCCAGCGGCAGCGGCTCGTCGGCGCTGATCGACACGGACGAGGACCGCAGGAGCTCCACCTTCGGGTGCGAGAGATAACGGCCACTGTACAGCTTCGGGGCGGTCGTGACGAAGTCGGGCTTCGTGATGTCGCCGATCAGCACGACGTCGAAGGCGCCGTCGTCCTGCCGCGCGTCGGGCGCGAGCTTCATGCCGCCTCCGTGGAAGCGGCCGTTCGCGACGACCACGTCGTGCATCGGTCCTTCCCGCGTGATCCCGTCGCCCAGCTCGACCACGACGCGCGTGTTCTGCCAGGCGAGGAACTCCCGCGTCAGCGCGTAGAAGAACGTCGCCCGGCCGCCGAATCGCTTCGTCATCCCGTTCGCCCGCCGCGCCACGGCGCCGCTCATCCCGGCCGAGCCGACGTTCGCGAAGAAGCGGCTCGTGCCGCTCTCGAGTTCTACGCGCCCGAGGTCGATCGTCCGCGCCGTACCGCCGAGCGCAACACGCACCGCGTCGTCGAAACGGCTCGGGATGCCGTGTGTGCGGCCGAAGTCCTGGCCCGTGCCGCACGGCAGAACGGCGATCTCGGCGTTCGTCCCGGCGATCCCGTTCGCGACCTCGTTCACCGTGCCGTCGCCGCCGATCACTACGAGCAGCGAGTCGCGTCCTTCGCCCGCCGCCTGCGCGAGGTGTCCCGGGAACTCCGACAGCACCTCCTCGCCGCGTAACCCGAGCTCGGCTGCCCGCCGTCGGAGCTCGGGCCAGCGCTTGCCGGTCGCGCCGTTGCCGGAAGCCGGGTTGACGAGGAAGAGGACGCTGTCGCTAATCGGAAGTGACGGTCATGAGCGCGACGCGCGTCATCCGGTCGACGGCGGCGCGGAGCTCGTCGTCGGTGATGCGCGTGAAGACGCCCTCGACGACGATGTCCGAGACGGTGAGGAGGCAGCCGCCCTGGATTCCCTGCACCTTGCCGATCCCGCCGATCGCCGCGACGGTGAAGAGCGCCGCGGCCTCCATCTCGACCGCGAGCACTCCCCGGCTCGACCAGCGCTCGTACTGCCCCTCGCTCGGGTTGTAGAAGACGTCGCTCGTGACGATCGGGCCGACGTGCATCGGCTGGCCCAGCTCCTTCGCGGCGTGCACGGCGCTGTGGATCAGCTCCCAGGAGGCCGTCGGGCAGTGCGGCTCCTCGGCGACGAGATGCCGCGCCGTCGCGTCGGCCGGGACCGCGCTCAGCGCGACGACGAGGTCGCCGAGCGCGTGGTGCGACTGCAGGCCGCCGCAGGTGCCGACGCGCATCAGCCGCTTGCACCCGAGCTGGATCAGCTCCTCGAAGACGATCGTCGCGCCGGGACAGCCCATTCCCGTCCCCTGCACGGAGACGCGCTTCCCTTCCCACGTGCCCGTGTAGCCGAGCAGTCCGCGCTCCTCGTTCACCTGGGTCACGTCGTCGAAATACGTCTCGGCGATGTACTTCGCGCGCAGCGGGTCGCCGGGTAGGAGGACCGCGTCGGCGTAGTCGCCCGGCTCGGCTCGGAGGTGGATCGGCACGGCGTCACCCTATCCCGGCCATGATCCCGTCATGGCCGAGACCGTGTCGCCCACCCTCGACCAGGTGCTCGCCTTCTGTGCCGAGAAGCCGGTGGAGCGCGTCTTCCTCGAGGACATCGCGCGGCGTGGGCTCGGGCGCTTCTCCGCGGTCGCCGGTGCCGACGGGTCGCTCGAGGCGCTCTGCCACGTTGGCGCCAACATCGTCCCCTCGGGCAACGGCTGCACGGCCTTCGCCGAGGCCGCGGCACGCAGCGGCGCGCGAATGGTGATCGGGGAGGAGCGCGCGGTCGGCGACCTGTGGGACGCTGCGAGGTCGCGCATGCCGCGGCCGCGTGACGATCGGCCCGGACAGCCGGTCTACGCGCTGCGGGCACCGCCGGAGCCGGGGGAGACCGGGCTCCGGCCCGCGCGCCTGTTCGACCTCGATCTGCTCGTGCCTGCGTGCGCCGAGGCGCACCGGGAGGAGATCGGAGTGGATCCGCTCAAGCGCGATGCCGAGGGATTTCGCTGGCGGACGCGGCAGCAGATCGAGGAGGGGCGCTCGTGGATCTGGCTCGAGGACGGCGTGATCCGCTTCAAGGCGGAAGCGTCCGCGTGGACGCCGGCGGCGGTGCAGCTCCAGCAGGTCTGGGTCGATCCGCAGGCGCGCCGCCGCGGCTATGCACGGCGGGCGCTCTCCGACCTGTGCCGGCTGCTGCTCGAGCACGTCCCGGCCGTCTGCCTCTTCGTGCGGCCCGAGAACGACCCCGCGCTGCGCCTCTACGACTCGATCGGCATGAGCCGCGAGCTCACGTACCGCAGCCTTGTCTTTTGAGCGGCACAATCGGTGGATGGACGAGTTGCGCGACCGCGTCGAGCGCTTCGTCCGCGAGCACGAGCTGATCCCGCCCGGAGGCGAGGTCACGTGCCTCGTCTCGGGCGGGGCGGACTCGACCTGCCTCCGGCATGTGCTCGGCTCGCTCGGCTACCGCGTCTCGGCGCTGCATGTGAACCACAAGCTCCGCGGTGCGGACTCCGACGACGACGCGCGCTTCTGCGCCGAGACGCTCGGGGCTGAAGTCGTGGAGCTAGACGGCCGCGGTCTCTCCGAGGCCGCGCTCCGCGAGCAGCGGCGCTCGGTCGGTCGCGAGCGGCTGCGCGCGACCGGGCACACCGCCTCCGACCAGGTGGAGACGATCCTCTACCGCCTCGTCTCCCGCGGCGCGGCGACCGGCATCGCGCCGCGCAGCGACGACGGGATCGTCCACCCGCTGCTCCCGGCCTGGCGCGACGAGACGGAGGCGTACTGCCGCGACGCCGGGCTCGAGTTCCGCGTCGACGCCTCGAACGCGCAGACCAAGCGCGGGCTGATCCGCGACGAGATCCTGCCGCTGCTGCGCCGGCTCCACCCGGCGGCGGACGAGAACCTCCTGCGCGCGCTCGACACCCGCGCCACGCTGCCGCCGGCGCTCGCAGAGCTGCTCGCGGCGCCCGTCGGCTCGAAGCGCGTCGACCTCGGCGGCGGCGTCCAGGCCGTGCGCGAGCAGGAGCGGCTCTGGCTCGAGCGCGGCCCCATCGACCTCGCCGGCGAGATCCGCTGGGGCGAGTGGACGATCCGCTCGGAGCTCCAAGGGCTTAGAGTGCGCGGATGGAAGCCCGGCGACCGGCTGGCTGGTAGGAGGCGCAAGATCCAGGACGTGTTCGTCGACGCGAAGGTGCCGCGCTCGGAGCGGGAGGCGTGGCCGCTCGTCGTGCGCGGCGACGAGGTCGTCGCCGTCCCCGGCATCGTGGAGCATCCGGAGGTACAGGCTGTCCGCGACTGAGCTCGAACGGGCGGTGACGGAGGTCCTGATCGAGGAGGACGACCTCCAGCGCCGCATCGCGGAGCTCGGCGTCGAGATCTCGGCCGACTACGAGGGCCGCGACCTGCTTCTCGTCGGCGTACTCAAGGGCGCGGTCTTCATCCTCGCCGACCTGATGCGCCACCTCACCGTGCCGTGCGAGGTCGACTTCATGGCGATCACGAGCTACGGCGCGTCGACCGACTCGTCGGGTGTCGTGCGCATCCTCAAGGATCTCGACATCAACATCGAG
>JAICZB010000022.1 GCA_025933895.1 Thermoleophilia bacterium | reverse complement strand
GTGGTCGATCCGGCACAGGTCGACGAGCTCGAAGGTGCGCCGGAAGCGCTCGCGCCACCAGCGGTAGCCGGTCGCGCGGTGCGCGGGCCAGTCGTAGAGCGGGTTCCCCCAGCGCTGGCCGGACGCGCTGAGCGCGTCGGGAGGCGCCCCCGCGACCTCGCCGTGCGCGAACAGCTCCGGCCAGGCGGCGAGGTCCGCCCCTGCATCGGAGACGTAGATCGGCAGATCGCCGACCAGCCGGACACCGCGCTCGGCGGCGTAGCGCCGCAACGCTCCCCACTCTCGCTCGAAGCGCACCTGGTCGGCGAGCGCACCCTCGCCGGCGAAGCGCGCCCACGCGCCCGCCCAGTACGGGTGGCGCGCGACGAAGTCCTCGATCTCGCCGGCGGTGACGCGCGCCTCGGGCTTCGCGAGAAGCTGCGGGGAGGCGGCGAACGCCGACGGCGACCTGTACGGCGAGTCGAACTCGTCCGGCGGCCCGAGCGGCAGCATCTGCCACCACGACTGGCCGGCCGCCGCGAGCCATTCGATGAACGCGTATGCGTCGCGGTCGATTTTCCCGGAGGGAAGCGACGTCGGATGGAGGAGGATGCCGGCCGAACGCGTGAGCTCCACGTTTTGATCCTTCCGCATCAGTGAGACTTCCCGACGTGTCGATCCCCAAGACGACTCCTCCACGGATCCAGATCCAGGAGGTCTCGCCGCAGGTCGATTGCGGCCGCTACCCGGTCAAGCGCACCGTCGGCGACCGGGTCGAGGTGACCGCCAGGATCTTCCGCGACGGGCACGAGACGCTCGGCGCGGCGGTTCGCTGCAAGGGGCCCGGCGAGACGCGCTGGACCGAGTCGCCGCTCGAGCCGCTCGGCAACGACCTCTGGGCAGGCAGCTTCGAGGTCGACCGTCCCGGGGTCTGGAGCTTTCGGATCGAGGCGTGGGTCGACCGCGTCGCGTCGTTCCAGGAGGAGCTGCGGCGCAAGGTCGCTGCGGGGCAGACCGACCTCGGCGGGGAGTTGTCCGAGGGCGCCGTACTGCTCGGCGACGAGAAGCTGACCGTTGAGACGGCGCTCGGGGCCGCGGCCGGCGCGCGCTCCGAGAAGGCGTGGTCTGCGACGTACCCCGTGGACGTCGACCGCGTCCTCGGCCGCTTCGGCTCGTGGTACGAGCTGTTCCCGCGCTCCTGGGGCGGCTTCGCCGGGGTCCGTGCGCAGCTGCCTGAGTTCGCAAAGCTCGGCTTCGACGTCCTCTACCTGCCGCCGATCCACCCGATCGGCCGCACCAACCGCAAGGGCCGGAACAACACGGAGACGGCGAAGGCGGGCGACGTCGGCAGCCCGTGGGCGATCGGCTCCGAGGAGGGCGGCCACGACGCGATCGACCCGTCGCTCGGCACCGAGGAGGAGCTCCGCGCGCTCGTCGCCGCCGCGAAGAAGCTCGGAATGGAGATCTGCCTCGACTTCGCGATCCAGATGTCGCCCGACCACCCGTGGCTCGAGCGGCATCCCGACTGGTTCAACCGCCGCCCCGACGGGACGCTGAAGTACGCGGAGAACCCACCGAAGCGGTACCAGGACATCTACAACGTCGACTTCGGGAGCGAGGACTGGCGCGGCCTCTGGCAGGCGCTCCTCGACGTCGTCCTCCACTGGGTCGAGTGCGGCGTCACCGTCTTCCGCGTCGACAACCCGCATACGAAGCCGCTGCCGTTCTGGGAGTGGCTGATCTGCGAGGTGCGGCGCGAGCACCCGGACGTGATCTTCCTCGCCGAGGCGTTCACCCGGCCGGCGCCGATGACGACGCTCGCCAAGGCCGGTTTCGCGCAGAGCTACACGTACTTCACGTGGAAGAACACGCGCTGGGAGCTGCTCGAGTTCCTCGGACAGCTACTCGAGTGGCGGGACTTCTACCGGCCGAACTGCTTCGCCAACACGCCGGACATCCTCCACGAGTACCTGCAGAACGACGGGCGCGCAGCGTTCGAGGCGCGGCTCGTGCTGGCCGCGGCGCTCTCGCCCTCCTACGGCATCTACTCGGGTTTCGAGCAGTGCGAGAACGTGCCCGTGCGACCGGGCTCCGAGGAGTACCTCAACTCGGAGAAATACGAGCTGAAGCAGCGAACGCTCGGCGGGCCGCTGCTGCCACTCGTCGCCAGGCTCAACACGGCGCGGCGGGAGAACCCGGCGCTCCAGTGGCTCGAGCCGCTCACGTTCCTCGAGACGGAGAACGAGCACCTGTTCGCCTTCCTCAAGCGCCGCGGCGAGAACACCGTCGTCACGGTGGTCAACCTCGACCCCGCCGCGACGCAGGTCGGCGTCTGCGTCGTCCCCGTCTCGACCGGACTGCCGCCGGCCTACCCGGTGCGCGACCTCCTGACGGACGAGACATGGACGTGGCGCATCGGCCGCAACTACGTGAAGCTCGGCCCCGGCCAGAGCCACCTGCTTAGGATCGGCGGCTGATGTCGGAGCAATGGTTCGAACGGGACCCGCTGTGGTTCAAGACGGCGGTCTTCTACGAGATCCACATCCGTGGATTCTTCGACGGCAACGACGACGGCTCCGGCGACTTCCGCGGGCTGATCGACAAGCTCGACTACCTCGAGTGGCTCGGCGTCGACTGCCTCTGGCTGCTGCCGATGTACGAGTCGCCGCTGCGCGACGGCGGCTACGACATCTCGAACTTCTTCGCGCTCCATCCCGACTACGGGACGGTCGAGGACTTCCGCGAGTTCGTCGAGCAGGCGCACCAGCGCGGGATGCGCGTGATCGCCGACCTCGTCATGAACCACACCTCCTCCGACCACCCGTGGTTCGTGGAGTCGCGCGCCGACGCGGTGAACCCGAAGAGCGACTGGTACGTCTGGTCGGACACGGACGAGCGCTATCCCGAGGCGCGGATCATCTTCATCGACACCGAGCCGTCGAACTGGACGCTCGACCAGCTCCGCGGGGAGTACTACTGGCACCGCTTCTTCCACCACCAGCCGGACCTCAACTTCAGCAACCCCGAGGTGCAGGAGGCGATGCTCGAGGTGCTGCGGTTCTGGCTCGACCTCGGAATCGACGGCTTCCGGCTCGACGCGGTGCCGTACCTCTTCGAGCGCGACGGGACGAACGGCGAGAACCTCCCCGAGACGCACGAGTATCTGAGGCGCGTCCGCGCCGAGGTCGACGCCCGCTACCCCGACCGGCTGCTGCTGGCCGAGGCGAACCAGTGGCCGGAGGACGTCGTCGAGTACTTCGGCGACGGCGACGAGTGCCACATGGCGTTCCACTTCCCCGTAATGCCGCGGATGTTCATGGCGCTGCGGCGCGAGGACGCCACTCCGATCTACGAGATCCTCGACCGGACGCCGCACATCCCCGACAACTGCCAGTGGGGCCTCTTCCTGCGCAACCACGACGAGCTGACGCTCGAGATGGTGACGGACGACGAGCGGGACTACATGTACGAGGAGTATGCGAAGGATCCGCGGATGAAGCTCAACCTCGGCATCCGCCGCCGCCTCGCGCCGCTGCTCGACGCCGGCCGCGACGAGGGGGAGCTGCTGCACGCGATCCTCTTCTCGCTGCCGGGTTCGCCCGTCCTCTATTACGGGGACGAGATAGGGATGGGCGACAACGTCTACCTCGGCGACCGGGACGGCGTGCGCACACCGATGCAGTGGTCCGGCGACCGCAACGCAGGCTTCTCGCGCGCCGACTGGGCCCAGCTCTACCTCCAGCCGCTCATGGACCCGGTCTACGGCTTCCAGGCGGTCAACGTCGAGGCGCAGCTGCGCACGCCGAACTCGCTGCTGCGTTGGCTGCAGCGCTTCATCGCGCTGCGCAAGGAGCATCCCGTCTTCGGGCTCGGCACCTACCAGCCGATGCCCACCGACAACTCGCGCATCTTCGCCCACATCCGCACCTGGGAGGACGACGTCGTCCTTTGCGTGCACAACCTCGCGCGCTCGGCGCAGGCCGTGCAGCTCGACCTCTCCGAGCACGCCGGCATGGTTCCCGTGGAGATGCTCGGCCGGACGGCCTTCCCGCCGATCGGGGAGCTGCCGTACCTCCTGACGCTCGCGCCGCGCGGGTTCTTCTGGTTCCAGTTGCGGCAGACCGGGCAGGTGGAGTGAGGATGCAGGAGCGCACGCTGATCGACTACGTGTCGCGGCAGCGCTGGTACGGATCGAAGTCGCGCGCGGTCTCGCACTCGGAGGTGCTCGACACCGTCACGATCCGGCAGGCCGAGCCGCAGCTGACCCTCGCCCTGGTCGAGATGCGCTTCGACACCGGAGCGCACGAGATCTACCAGCTCCTCTTCTCGGGCTCGGGAGGCGGGCGCATCTTCGACGGCCTCGCCGAGGATGCGGGAATCGCGCGGGAGATCGTCAGCGCGATGCGGTCGGGCCAGACGCTGCAGGGCGCGCAGGGCGTGGCGGAGTTCCAGCCGGCCGACGACTTCTCGGCGCTCGGCCGCGAGCTCGGAGCAGCACGGCTCATCGCCTCGGAGCAGTCGAACACCTCCGTCGTCTTCGACGAGGCACTGATCCTCAAGGTCTTCCGCCGGCTCGAGCCGGGGATCAATCCGGAGCTCGAGATCCTCCGTTTCCTCACCGAGCAGGGCTTCCGCAACATCCCGGCCCTCGGCGGCTGGTACGGCTACTCGGGCGGCCCGCTCACGGCCACGCTCGGGCTGGTGCAGGAGTACGTCGCGGGGGCGGTGGACGGCTGGGAGCTCGCGCTCGGCGAGATCGCGTCGGCGCCGGAGAGCTTCCTCGACCGGCTCGGCCGCCTCGGCGAGGTGACCGCGAACATGCACACCGCGCTCGGCGCCGATCCGGCCGACCACGCGTTCGCAGCCGAGGAACCGAGCGTCGAGTCGCTCGGGCTGCTCACGGCCACGGTAGACGAGGAGATCGCGCGGGTCTTCCTCTCGCTGCCGGAGGACGACGACCGCCTCGGGCCGATCCTCGGCCGGGGCGAGGAGGTGCGCGAGCAGCTGCGCCTCCTCACCCACGCCGGCTCGAGCGGCCGTGTCATCCGTACGCACGGCGACTACCACCTCGGCCAGACCCTCTGGCGGGCGCCACCGAGCGCCTTCGGCGCTCGAGAATTTCGGCCGGGCGGCGGCGGCTTTGCCGCCGGCGCTTCCAGCCGCGGAGACTGGATCATCCTCGACTTCGAAGGCGAGCCGGCTCGCACGCTCGTGGAGCGCCGCCGCAAGCGCTCACCACTCCGGGACGTCGCCGGCATGCTCCGCTCGTTCGCCTACGCGGCGACGGCCGCCGAGCTCACCCGCAACGCCGACATCCCGCACGACTGGGAGGAGCGGGCGCGCGAGCGGTTCCTCGAGAGCTACCTCGAGACGGTGGATGCGACGCTGCTGCCGCCCGGCGACGCCGCGATCGAGCGCCTGCTCGCGGTGTTCGAGCTCGAGAAGGCGGTCTACGAGCTCCGCTACGAGCTGGACAACCGCCCCGATTGGGTTGGAATCCCGGTCGCGGGTATCGAGCGGCTCATGCAGCAGGCCGCTGAAGCGCTGTGACCGTCGATCTCGGCGCCAACCCGCATGCAGTCCTCGGCGCTCACGAGGCGGAGGACGGCGTCGTCGTGCGTGCGATCCGTCCGGAAGCCCATGCGGTACGCATCCAGCCCGCGGGCGTGGAGGCCGAGCTCAAGGATCCGGCGGGTCTGTGGGAGGCGCTGCTGCCGAAGGCGCGGCTTCCGCTCGAGTACGAGCTCGAGGTCGAGTACCCGGACGGGAACACCTTCACGGTCCGCGACCCGTATTCGTTCCTCCCGACGCTCGGCGAGCTCGACCTCCACCTCGCGATGGAGGGCCGCCACGAGCACCTCTACGAGCGGCTCGGCGCGCACGTCCGCGAGCTGGACAGCGTCATCGGCACGGCCTTCGCGGTGTGGGCGCCGAACGCGCGCTCGGTCTCGGTCGTCGGCGACTTCAACTCCTGGGACGGCCGGCTGCACCCGATGCGGTCGCTCGGCTCGTCGGGGATCTGGGAGCTGTTCGTCCCGGGTGTCGGCGAGGGGACGAAGTACAAGTTCGAGATCCGGACGCAGGACGGCCGGCTGCGGCTGAAGAGCGACCCGCTCGCCTTCCACACCGAGGTGCCGCCGGCGAACGCGTCGGTCGTCTGGGAGGCAAAGCACGTCTGGCGCGACGAGGAATGGCTCGAGCGGCGCGCCGCCTCCGACCCGCTGCGCGGCCCGCTCTCCATCTACGAGGTCCACCTCGGCTCGTGGCGCCGCAATCCGGTCGAGGAGAATCGCCCCCTGTCATACCGCGAGCTCGCCGACGAGCTCGCCGACTACGTCTCCGATCTCGGCTTCACGCACGTCGAGCTGCTGCCGGTGATGGAGCATCCATTCTCGGGCTCGTGGGGCTACCAGGTGACGGGCTATTACGCGCCCACGTCGCGCTTCGGGACGCCGGACGACTTCCGCTACCTCGTCGACCGGCTGCACGAGCGCGGCATCGGCGTGATCCTGGACTGGGTGCCCGCCCACTTCCCGCGCGACGACTGGGCACTCGCCACCTTCGACGGGACGCACCTCTACGAGCACGCGGACCCGCGCCGCGGCTCGCATCCCGACTGGGGCACGCTCGTCTTCAACCTCGGACGGACGGAGGTGCGGAACTTCCTGCTCGCGAACGCGCTCTACTGGCTGCACGAGCACCACGCCGACGGGATCCGCGTCGACGCCGTCGCCTCGATGCTCTACCTCGACTACTCGCGCAAGGCCGGCGAGTGGGTGCCGAACATGTTCGGCGGCAACGAGGACCTCGACTCGGTCGCGTTCCTCAAGGAGTTGAACGAGACGCTCTACGCGCGCGACGAGGGGATCGTCTCGGCGGCAGAGGAGTCGACCGCGTGGCCGGGCGTCTCACGACCCACCTACCTCGGCGGGCTCGGCTTCGGCTTCAAGTGGAACATGGGCTGGATGCACGACACGCTCCTCTACTTCCAGAAGGACCCGGTCTATCGCCGCTTCCACCACCACACGCTGACCTTCTCGCTCATGTACGCGTTCAGCGAGAACTTCGTCCTGCCGCTCTCGCACGACGAGGTCGTGCACGGCAAGCGGTCGCTGCTGGACAAGATGCCCGGCGACCGGTGGCAGAAGTTCGCGAACCTGCGCTCGCTCTACGCCTACATGTGGGCGCACCCCGGCAAGAAGCTCCTCTTCATGGGCGCCGAGCTGGGCGAGTGGGAGGAGTGGAACGCCGAGGGCTCGTTGCACTGGAACCTGCTCGAGTACGCCGAGCACGAGGGAATCCAGGCGCTCGTCCGCGACCTCAACGGCGTGTATCGCTCGACGCCGGCGTTGTGGGAGCTCGACTTCGATCCAGCGGGTTTCCGCTGGCTCGAGGCGAACGACACCGCGAACAACGTGCTCGCGTTCGCGCGCGTCGGCGAGGGCGACGCGAAGCCGCTCGTCTGCGTCCTCAACCTCTCGCCCGTGCCGCGGCACGACTATCGCGTCGGGATGCCCGTCTGCTGCCGGTGGCGCGAGGTGCTGAACACCGACTCGGCCTTCTACGGCGGCAGCGGCACGGGCAACCTCGGCGGCGTCGAGGCCGAAGCGGTGCCGTGGCACGAGCAGCCGTTCTCCGCGACGCTGACGCTGCCGCCGCTCGGCGCCGTCTGGCTCGTCCCGGAGTAGCCCGACGTGCGGCGGTTGGGAGCCGTGCCGTGCGGCGACGACGGCACAGCGGAGGTGTGCGTCTGGGCGCCTGCGGCCCGGTCGGTCCGTGTGCTGGCGGACGGAGAGGTCGAGCTCGAGCGGGACGGCGAGCTCTGGTCCGGCCGGTTCCGCGGGCCCGGCTACCGCCTCGTCGTCGACGGCGAGGCATGGCCCGACCCGTGCTCGCGCTGGCAGCCGGACGGCGTGACCGGGCCGTCGCGCGTCCTCGACACCGGCGCCTTCGAGTGGAGCGACGGCGGCTGGGCCGGCGTTTCGCTCGACGAGCTCGTGATCTACGAGCTCCACGTCGGCACGTTCGGCGAGGAGGGGACGTTCGACGGCGTCGTCCCGCGCCTGCGCGGCCTCCGCAAGCTCGGCGTGACCGCGATCGAGCTGATGCCGGTCGCGATCTTCCCCGGCGAGCGCGGCTGGGGCTACGACGGGCTCTACACCTATGCCGTGCATCCTGCATACGGCGGTCCGGCGGGCCTCGCCCGGCTCGTCGACGCGGCTCACGCCGAGGGGCTGGGCGTGATTCTCGACGTCGTCTACAACCACGTGGGCCCCGGCAACGAGGCGCTGCGAGCGTTCGGCCCGTACTTCACCGACCGCCACTCGACGTTCTGGGGCGACGCGCTCGACTACTCGCAGCGAGGCGTGCGGGAGTGGGCGATCCAGAACGCCGAACAGTGGGTGCGCGACTTCCACGTCGACGGTCTCCGCCTCGACGCTGTGCACGCGATCTTAGACGACTCCGAGCCGCACGTCTGCGCCGAGCTCGCCGCGCGCGTCCGCCAGATCGACCCGCGCGCACTCGTCATCTCGGAGATGGAGCTCGGGGACTGGCGGCCGATCGAGGAGTGGGGACACGACGCCCAGTGGTTCGACGCCACGCATCACGAGCTGCACGTCCTCCTCACCGGCGAGCGCGACGGCTACTACGCGGACTTCGGCTCGGTCGCCTCCCTCGCCGAGGATCTCGCCGGCCGCGGTCACGACCCGCGCCGCCTCGTCGTCTGCGCGCAGAACCACGACCAGGTCGGCAACCGCGCCGTCGGCGATCGCCTGCCCGAGGACGCGCTGCGCGTGGCGGCGGCGGTGACGCTCTTCTCCCCGTGCACGCCGCTCCTCTTCATGGGCGAGGAGTGGTTCGAGACAGCGCCGTTCCAGTTCTTCACCGACCACATCGATCCGGAGATCGCAGAGGCGACGTGCGACGGAAGGCGGCGGGAGTTCGCCGACTTCGCAGCGTTCTCCGGGCAGGAGGTGCCGGATCCGCAGGCGCTCGAGACCTTCCTCCGCTCGAAGCTGCACCCGCGCGAGCCGGATCCGCTCTACCGGGAGCTGCTCGCACTGCGCCGCGAGCTGCCGCGCGAGCTCGAGGCAGAAGCGGACGAGGAGGCGAATGTCCTGCGCCTGCGGCGAGGCGACGCGACGCTCGTCGCCGACTTCGCCAACCGCCGCGTGGAATTCTCCCGCTGATGGAGGTCTGGCCTGGACGGCCGTTCCCGCTCGGTGCGACGTGGGACGGCGAGGGGACGAACTTCTCGATCTTCTCGGAGGACGCCGAGCGGCTCGAGCTCTGTCTCTTCGACGGAGACCGCGAGACGCGGGTCGAGTTCTCCGACGTGACGGGTCACAACTGGCACTGCTATCTCCCCGGCGTCGGCCCCGGCCGGCGGTACGGCCTCCGGGCGCACGGTCCTTACGACCCGGCGACCGGCCGGCGCTTCAACCCGAACAAGCTCCTGATCGACCCCTACGCGAAGGCGATCGAGGGGCCGGTGCTGTGGGATCGGGCCAACGTCCTCCCGTACGTGCCCAGCCCGGCCGAGGACGCGGATCTCGAGCTCGACGACGAGGACGACGCCGACGCGATCCCGAAGAGCGTCGTGGTCGACACCGCCTTCGACTGGGAGGACGACCGACCGCCGGCCACCGACTGGAACGACACCGTCATCTACGAGGTGCACGTGAAGGGCTTCACCCGGCGGCATCCCGAGGTCCGCGACGACCTGCGCGGCACGTACGCGGGACTCGCCTCGGAACCGGCGCTCGCGTACTTCCGCGACCTCGGCGTCACCGCGGTCGAGCTGCTCCCGATCCACCACATCGCCGACGAGGGTTTCCTGCACGACCGCGGGCTGTCGAACTACTGGGGCTACTCGTCCATCGGCTACCTCGCGCCACATGCGCTGTACGCCGCGACGGGCACCTCCGGCGAGCAGGTGCGCGAGTTCAAGGGGATGGTGAAGGCGCTGCACGGGGCGGGCATCGAGGTGATCCTCGACGTCGTCTACAACCACACCGCGGAGGGCAACCACCTCGGGCCGATGCTCGCCTTCCGGGGGCTCGACAACAGCAGCTACTACCGGCTGATGCCGGACAACCCGCGCTTCTACATGGACTTCACGGGCACCGGCAACTCGCTGAATCCGGTGCACCCGTCGGTGCTGCGGCTGATCATGGACTCGCTCCGCTACTGGGTGCTCGAGTGCCACGTCGACGGCTTCCGCTTCGACCTCGCCTCGGCGCTGGCGCGGGAGTTCTACGACGTCGACCGGCTCTCGGCCTTCTTCGACACGATCCACCAGGACCCGGTCCTCTCCCAGGTGAAGCTGATCGCGGAGCCATGGGACGTCGGGCCCGGCGGCTACCAGGTCGGCAACTTCCCGGTGCTCTGGGCCGAGTGGAACGGGAAGTACCGCGACACCGTGCGGGACTTCTGGCGCGGGCAGGCGAATGTCGGCGATTTTGCGCAGCGCTTCACCGGCTCCTCCGACCTGTACGGCGAGGACGGCCGCGACCCGTTCGCCTCGATCAACTTCGTCACGGCCCACGACGGGTTCACGCTGCACGACCTCGTCTCGTACAACGGCAAGCACAACGAGGCGAACGGCGAGGACAACCGCGACGGCACCGACGACAACCGCTCGTGGAATCTCGGGGCCGAGGGACCGACCGACGATCCCGCCGTGCTCGCGTTGCGGGCACGGCAGCAGCGGAACTTCCTCACGACGCTGCTCCTCTCGCAGGGCGTGCCGATGCTGCTCGGCGGCGACGAGCTCGGCCGGACGCAGGCCGGCAACAACAACGCGTGGTGCCAGGACAACGAGATCTCGTGGTTCGACTGGGAGGCCGCGGACGCCGAGCTGCTCGAATTCGCGCGCCGGGTGATCACGCTGCGACGCGAGCATCCGGTCTTCCGGCGAACCTCGTTCCTGACCGGCAAGGCGGGCGAGAGCGGGCTGCCGGACACGTGGTGGTTCCGGCCCGATGGGCGCCGGATGACGCAGCGCGAGTGGACGAATCCCGACACCCGGACGCTGGGCGTGTTCCTCAACGGCCGCGAGATCCGCGAGCGGACGCCGCACGGCGAGTCGCTCTACGGCGACTCGTTCCTGGTCGCCTTCAACGCGCACTCCGAGCCGGTCGTCTTCACGTTGCCGACACGCCGCTTCGGCACGCGCTGGCAGGTCGAGCTGGCAACCGGCGAGGCGCCGGACGAGCCGCTCGGCGCGCGGGCGCTCGTCGCGGTGCAGGAGCACTCCCTCATGTTGCTGCGGCGAGTCTGAAAGCCCCGCACGGGTAAGCACGGCGTTCGTGGCCGATTTTCGTTGCACGTATCGCGTCCAGCTCACGCCGGATCTCGGCTTCCGGCGCGTGCGCGAGGTCGTGCTCCCGTACCTCCGCGACCTCGGCGTCTCGCACCTCTACCTGTCGCCGGTGCTGCAGGCGCGATCGGGCTCGACGCACGGCTACGACGTCGCCGACCCGACGCGCGTGTCCGGCGAGCTCGGCGGCGAGGAGGAGCTGCGCGAGCTGTGCGAGGCGGTACACGCGGCGGGTCTCGGCACGATCCTCGACGTCGTGCCGAACCACATGGCCGCGTCCGAGGAGGAGAACCGCCTATGGCGCGATCCGGAGCTCCGCGCGCGGTTCTTCGACTGGGACCCGGCGAGCGGCTGGTACCGGCGCTTCTTCGACATCGGGGAGCTCGCAGGCGTGCGCGCCGAGGATCCGGACGTCTTCGCCGAGACACACGCGAAGACGCTCGAGCTCGTCGCCGACGGGCTGGTGGACGGCCTTCGCATCGACCATCCGGACGGCCTCGCCAATCCGCGCGAGTACCTCGAGCGGCTCTGCGAGAGCGGCGTGGAGCGGATCTGGGTGGAGAAGATCCTCGAGCCGGGCGAGTCGCTGCGCGCGGACTGGCCGGTGGAGGGCACCACCGGGTACGAGTTTGCGAACGACGCGACCGCGCTCTTCGTCGATCCGGCCGGCGAGGCGCCGCTGACCGGGTTGTACGCGGAGCTGACCGGCGAGCGACGGCCGTTCGCGGAGGTGGCGCACGAAGCGAAGCTCGAGGTGGCGCGGACGACGTTCGCCCAGGAGTTCGAGCGGCTCCTCGGCCTCTGTCCGCTCGACGGGCTGGAGGAGGCCGCCGCGGCTCTCCACGTCTACCGGACGTACGTCGAGCCCCAGGCGGATCACGTCAGCGAGGAGGACCGCCGCGCGGTCGAGGCACTCCCGGACGACCTCCGCGCGGTGCTCCTGCTCGAAGGCGAGCGGACTCCGGCACGCGACGAGTTCGTCGTCCGCTGGCAGCAGACGACCGGCGCGGTGATGGCGAAGGGTGTCGAGGACACCGCGTTCTACCGCTGGCTCCGGCTCACGGCGCTGAACGAGGTCGGCGGCAATCCCGGCCGTTTCTCGCTCTCACCCGAAGAGTTCCACCGCGCCGCGCTCGAGCGGCTCGAGCGCCATCCGCACGCGCTTCTCGCGTCGCAGACGCACGACACGAAACGGGCCGGCGACGTTCGCGCCCGCATCGGGTCGATCGCGGCGCTCCACGACGAATGGGCCGAGCGTGTCCGCCGCTGGCACACGTTCACCGGCGGTCTCGACGACCCGAACGAGGAATACCTCCTCTGGCAGACGCTCGTCGGAGCCTGGCCGATCGTCCCCGGCCGGCTCGAGCTCTATCTCGAGAAGGCGCTGCGCGAGGCCAAGCGGACGACCAGCTGGCTCGATCCGGACGAGGCCCATGAGCAGCGGGTGAAGGCATTCGTGCGCGGCCTTTACGCGAACCAGGAGTTCCTCGACGACTTCGAGCCGTTCGCAGCGCGCGTTGCCCGGGCCGGCGAGCACGCGTCGCTCGGTGCGCTGCTCCTCCGCCTGACGAGCCCGGGCCTGCCCGATCTCTACCAGGGCGACGCGCTCTGGTCGCTCAACCTCGTGGATCCCGACAACCGCCGGCCCGTCGACTGGCAGGCCCATGCGTCCGCGCTGCGTGAAACGGCTCCGACCCGACGGACGATGAAGGCGCACCTCATCCGCCGCGTGCTGCACCTCCGCGCGGAGCATCCGCAGGCCTTCGCCGGCGCGTACGAGCCGCTCGACCTCGGCCCGGACCGTGTCGGCTTCGTCCGCGGCGGCGCGGTCCGCGTCGTCGTCCCGCTCCGCGCCGGGGACAGCGCGGACGGCGGCGACCACGACCTCCTGCCCGAGTACGACCAGGAGCTGAGCCTCCTCGGCTGACCCCGCTCATCCCTGTCTCACGCGTAGCGCGACAATGGCTAGGCGATGCGCGTCTTGGTCGTCGAGGACGAGAAGAAGCTCGGGGAGCTGCTCGGCCGTGGATTGCGCGAGGAGGGGTACGCGGCCGACGTCGCGGATCGCGGCGAGGAGGCGCTCTGGATGGCCCGTGCAGTCGAGTACGACGCGATTCTCCTCGACGTGATGCTGCCCGGCGCCGACGGGTTCGAGATCTGCCGCCGCCTGCGCCGCGACGGCGTCTGGACGCCCGTGTTGATGCTGACTGCGCGCGATGCCGTCGACGACCGGGTCGGCGGGCTCGACGCGGGCGCCGACGACTACCTCACGAAACCCTTCGCGTTCGAGGAGCTCCTGGCGCGGATCCGCGCGCTCACCCGCCGCGCGCCGGTCGAGCGGCCCCCTGTGCTCGAGGTCGGCGATCTCCGCCTCGATCCGGCCGCCCATCGGGCGTGGCGCGGCGATCGGGAGCTCGACCTGTCCGCGAAGGAGTTCGCGATGCTCGCCCTGTTCATGCGCCGGCCCGGTCAGACGCTCAGCCGCACCCAGCTGCTCGACGGCGCCTGGGACATCTCCTTCGAGAGCCGGTCGAACGTCGTCGACGTGTACGTCCGCTACCTGCGGGAGAAGATCGACCGCCCCTTCGGACGCGAGTCGATCGAGACCGTCCGCGGTGTCGGCTACCGGCTGCGTGCGGAGCCGTGAGCCGGCTTCCGATCCGCGTGCGCCTCACGCTCGGCTTCGCAGTGGCGATGGCCGTCGTGCTCGCAGCGGTCGGGCTCTTCGTCTACCGGCGCGTCGCGAACGAGCTGCTCGTAACCGTCGACCAGACCCTCGTCGGGCAGGCGCGAGAGGCGATCGGCACGGGAGGAAACGTCGACGTCGACACGGGCAGCGGCCCGACGTTCGCCCAGCTGTTCGGGCCGGGCGGCGGGCTGCGGCACTCCCAGCCGCAGATGGCGCCGCTCGTCAACCGGCGCGTGCTGGCCGAGGCGTTCGCCGGCCGGCGCGTCCGGCTGACCGAGCAGTTGCCGGGACGACGGGGAGCGTGGCGGGTGCTCGTGTACCCGGCAGCCTCGCGGAGCAGCGTCGCCGTGCTCGCCCGCTCGCTGGAACCGCGGGACGAGTCGCTCGACCACCTGCGTCACGAGCTCCTCATCTTCCTGCCGCTCGCCCTCCTCGCGGCCTCGCTCGGCGGCTACGCGCTCGCGGCCGGCGCGCTGCGGCCGGTCGAGGACCTGCGCCGGCGCGCGGAGGCGGTAACTCCGAGCGAACCAAGCGAGCTCCCGGTGCCTCCAACCGGGGACGAGGTGTCGCGGCTCGCGGTGACGCTGAACGACATGCTCGCTCGCCTGCAGGCGGCCGTCGAGCACGAGCGCCGGTTCGTCGCGGATGCGAGTCACGAGCTCCGGACGCCGCTCGCGCTGCTCCGCACCGAGCTCGACCTCGCTCTCCGCCGTCCGCGTACGCGCGACGAGCTCGAAAGCGCGCTGCACTCCGCCGCCGAGGAGACCCAGCGGCTGTCGCGGCTCGCGGACGACCTGCTGCTGATCGCGCGCGCCGACCAGGGCTTGCTGCCGATCCGAAGCGAGCTCGTGGCTGCCGCCGACCTGCTCGCCGACACCGCCACTCGCTTCGCAGCCCGCTCGAGCTCGGTCGGCCGCGATCTGCACGTCGTGCCGACGGACCTCTTCGTCGACGCCGATCCGCTTCGCGTCGGCCAGGCGCTCGTGAACCTCGTGGACAACGCCCTGATCCACGGCGAGGGCACCGTCGAGCTCACCGCGGAGGAGCGGGACGGATTCGTCGAGCTCCACGTCAGAGACGGCGGCTCGGGCTTTCCCGACGAGTTCCGGGGGCGCGCATTCGACCGCTTCAGCCGCGCCGCCGAGGCCCGCGGTCGCGGCGGCTCCGGCCTCGGGCTTTCGATCGTCGAGCTCGTCGCGCGCGCGCACGGCGGGGATGCCGGCCTCTGCAACAGCCCGTCGGGCGGCGCGGACGTCTGGATCTCGCTTCCGCGCGCTCCCTCCCCACAGCCCCCTTCACAAGCCGCTCAGTCCGGCGCCTTCACCGCAGGGGATCCGGGAAGACGCCGGACCGGGCTGGCCGCGGCCCGCCGAAGCGGGCGAGCCGGGAGGGGTTCGATGCAGTCGAATCGAACCACGAAATAATGAAAACGACCTAAGAACGCGTTAAGAGTTTTCCCCGGTGCCCGGTCGAGCCGCTCCGTCGAGGCTGAGCCGAACGAGCGCTCCGCCGCCCCCGGCGTTCTCCGCCTCGACCGTCCCGCCGTGAGCCTCCGCGACCTCGCGGACGATCGCCAGGCCGAGACCGGCGCCGGGCATCGACCGCGCCGCGGCGGAACGGTAGAACCGATCGAAGACGAGCGGCCGGTCCTCCTCGGCGAATCCCGGCCCGTGGTCGCGCACCTGCAGCTCGCCGCCGGCGAGCGACACCTCGACCGCGCCGCCCTCGCCGCTCCACTTGCCCGCGTTCTCGAGCAGGTTCCAGACGGCGCGCTCCATCCGGTCGCGATAGCCGTCGACGACGGTCGGCTCGAGTCGGTCGTTCTGCCACGAGACCGCAGGGAACCGGGTGCGGGCCCGCTCGAGCGCATCCTCCACGAGCTCGTCGAACTGGAACTCCGCCCTCTCTACCTGTGCACCGCCGCGGGCGAGCTCGAGCAGCCCGGCGATGAGCCCGCGCATCTCCTGCGACTCGCGGTGGAGGTCGTCGAGCAGCCTACGCCGCTGGTCCGGCGAAAGCTCGACGGCCCCGCGCAGGACGTCGATGTTCGTCTGCAAGCTCGTCAGCGGCGTGCGCAGCTCGTGTGACGCGTCGGCCACGAAGCGCCGCTGCGTCGCGAGCGACTCCTCGAGCGAAGCCAGCATCGTGTTGAACGACGCTCCCAGCCGTGCGAGCTCGTCGCGTCCTCCCTCGGGCACCCGCTCGCTCGGCTCGCCCGTCTCGGCGATTCGCTCTGCCGCGGCGGTCAGACG
>JAICZB010000237.1 GCA_025933895.1 Thermoleophilia bacterium | reverse complement strand
TCAGCTGCGTTCGTCGGAGATCCGTGTGCCGCCGGACTGCTGATCAAGCTGCCCGACGGGACCTGCAACATCCACCCGTCGCCGGCGGGGCAGCGTCTGCTCGCGGCGGCAATCGCCGAGGCGATCGGAGCCTGAGCGAGCGGCCTTTCGCGGACATAGACTCGGCGCGTGCCTCGGCCGCGCGCGCACCAGTAGATGCAAGCCACGCCGGCGCTCACGGTCGAGCATCTGACCAAGCGCTTCGGCGGGCGTGTCGCCGTCGACGACGTCTCCTTCACGGTCGCCGCGGGAGAGGTCTTCGGCTTCCTCGGCCCGAACGGCGCGGGCAAGACCACCACCGTGCGGATGCTCGGGACGCTGATCTCCCCCACGTCGGGATCCGCGATCGTCGCCGGCCTTCCGCTGTCGCCGGCGAACGGTGTCGCGATCCGGCAGCAGATCGCGGTCATGCCCGAGGCTCCGGGTCTGTACCTGCGCCTGACGGTGACGGAGAACCTGGAGTTCTTCGCCGGCCTCTACCGCATCCGTGACAGGGCACGAATCCCGGCGGCGCTCGAGGCGGTCGGCCTGCAGGGACGCGCGACCGACCTCTGCGGCAACCTCTCGAAGGGCCTGCGCCAGCGTGTCGCTCTCGCGCGCGCTCTCCTCAACGACCCGGCCGTGCTCTTCCTCGACGAGCCGACGTCGGGACTCGACCCCGTCGCAAGCCGCGAGGTGCACGGGCTGATCGACGGCCTGCGCGAGCGCGGCGTCACCGTCTTCCTAACCACGCACCGGCTGGAGGAGGCCGAGCGGTTGTGCGACCGGGTCGCGATCCTCAACACGACGCTGCGCACGATCGGCCGCACCGACGACCTGCGCGACCGGCTGTTCCGGAAGCGGCTCCTCGTCGAGACGCGCGCGCCGCTGACAGACCCAGGCTCGGTGTTCGACGGCAGTCCGGGAGTGACCGGTTGGGAGGCGAACGGCAGCGGCGTCTACGAGATCGTCGTCACGGACGCGAAGCTCGCCGCCCCCGACGTCGCTCGGGCCCTTGTCGCCGCCGGCGCAGACGTCCTCTCGCTCGCCGAGCAGAGGCACTCGCTCGAAGACGTGTACCTCGAGCTGATCTCGGAGGACGTGGAGGCGACCCGGTGAGCGGCGAGCGGATCAGAGCGGTCGTGCAGAAGGAGCTGCGGGACTTCCGGCGCAACCGCTTCCTCGTCGGGACGATGGCCGTGCTGCCGCTCGTATTCCTCGTCTCGCCGATGATCACCCTCCTCCAGATTCCGGCCTCGACGCCCGTCTCGGTCATCCACCACGCGGTCGGGGGCAGCTCCCTGCTCCTGTTCGTCGTGCCCGCGGTGATCCCGCCGATCATGGCCGCCTACTCGGTGATCGGCGAGCGCGACCAGGGGACGCTGGAGCCGTTCCTCACGACGCCGATCGAACGGGAGGAGCTCCTGCTCGCAAAGGCGATCGCGGTCTTCCTGCCGTCGGTGACCGTCGCCTACGGGATCTACTTCGCGTTCGCGCTGACCATCCGGTTCGCCGCCGCGCACGCCGTCAGTGCCGCCGTGTGGCACACGCCGCAGATCGTCGCGCAGCTCGTCTTCACGCCGCTGATCGCGACCTGGGCCGTCTGGGTGGGAATCGCGATGTCGGTGCGCGCGCGCGACGTCCGCGTCGCCCAGCAGCTCGCGACGCTGGCCAGCCTCCCCGCGATCGGCATCACCGCGCTGATCACGTTTCGGGTGGTCACGCCGTCGGTGCGGCTGGCGGTCGCGCTCGCGGTCGTCCTCCTCGTGATCGACATCCGCGCCTGGCGCTTCGTCTCGAAGCTGTTCGACCGCGAGCGGCTCATCACCGGCAGCCGCGCGAAACCCTCATAGTTCGAGCGATGACTCCACAGGTCGAGACGTTTCACCGGCTGCATGCCGAGGGCTGCTTCGTGATCCCGAACCCGTGGGACGTCGGGACTGCCGTCGCGCTCGAGCAGATGGGGTTCAAGGCGCTCGCGACGACGAGCGCCGGGCACGCGTGGACGCTGGCGCGCACCGACAACGGCGTACGGCGCGACGAGGCGCTCGAGCATCTCCGCCAGATCGCCGGCGCCGTCGGCGTGCCGGTGAACGCCGACTTCGAGGGCGGGTTCGCCGACGACCCGGAGGACGTCGCCGCCAACGTGAAGCTCGCCGCCGCGACCGGGATCGCCGGTCTCTCGATCGAGGACTCGACGGGCGACGACGAGGAGCCGCTCTATCCCTTCGACCTGGCGATCGAGCGAGTGCGCGCCGCGCGGCAGGCGATCGACGAGACCGGCACGGGAGTCCTCCTCACCGGGCGCTCCGAGGGATTCGTCGTCGGGCGACCCGACATCGAGGAGACGATCCGGCGGCTGCAGGCGTACGCCGAAGCGGGAGCGGACTGCCTCTACGCCCCGAGGATCGAGACCACCGAGCAGATCTCGGCGGTCGTCGCCGCAGTGGCGCCCAAACCGGTGAATCTGCTCGCGAACGCGCCGTTCATCACGGTCGCGGAGGCCGCGAAGCTCGGTGTCCGCAGGATCAGCACCGGCGGCACGCTTGCTCGCACCGCATGGGCGGGATTCCTCGCCGCCGCCGACGAGATCGCGACCGAGGGCACGTTCACGCGGTTCACCGGACTGCCGAACGTCGACGCGGTCTTCGGTCGTTAGTCAGGACGCGGCTGCAGTCGGGCGAGGTACGTCGCCGAGTCGAGCGGGAATCCGGGCCGGCCGGCGGCGATCACGAGCCACGTCCTGGTGGGAATGCTCGCGGGGACCGTCCAGCTGAAGGTCTGCGCGGTGCTCAACGTCTGCGAGTAGACGGCGGCGCCCCGACCGTCGAGAAGGGTGATCTGCACCGAGCTCGGCACGAACCCGAGCACTCCCTGCAGTGTGGCGCCGGGCTCGGCGATGACGAGCGGGAGGTCGAACCGCTGCGATGGGGGCACGTCGTCGGCGCACTGCAGGACAGACTGGTCGCCGCCGAGGAGCGTCGTCCAGCAGTAGCTGCCCCACTGGAGCGGCACGGCCGTCGAGCCACTCGACAGCAGGCTGGACTCGGGCGGCGCCCCGCGGTAATCCGGCTGCGGCCCGCCGCCTCGCCGCAGATCGCGCAGCAGGAACTTGGGCGGCAGCCAGGCGGTGAAGATCGCCCGATTCACGTAGAACCGGCCCGAGCGAGCGTCGACCACGGCGAGGAGCGGCCTGATGCCCCGCACCCGCCGCAGCGTGTCCTGCGAAAACAGGTGACCGTTCGCAGGTACGCAGCCGCCACTCGCATGGCAGACGAGCGCCGGCTCGCACTGGAGTCGAGCCCGCTCCGGCAACTTCGCTCCGGCTTTCAGCGCATGCCGGGGAAGGCGGGCGAGCCGGTAGTGCCGCTGCCCGACGTCGAGCTCGCGGTTACACGAGACGCCCTTCGCGGATGCGGAGGAAGTCGCGGTTGCGGTCACCGCGATGAGAGCCGCCGCAGCGAGGACGAGGACCGGACGCACGAGCCGAAGTATCAGCGCCCGAGGCGGACGCCGAGGAGCCGCTCCACGCGCTCCACGAAGGCCATGCCATGCCCGGGCGTGCTGTCGATGAGGGGCCTCTGCCGGCGCCCACGGCTGGTGAAGGCGATCGGGTCGCAGCCGGTCGCGGGAACGAGCGGGACGCTCGCGCCGGCAAGCGTGGCTCCGCTCGCCGACCGGAACACGAACTTCACGGGCACGGTGCCGACCGTCAGGCACGCGACGCCGGGACCAGGTTGCACGACGTCGAGGTCGTCGAACCAGGCCATGACGCGCGCGATCTTCGCGAGGTCGGTGAGCCGCCGGGTGCGACGTAGCGTGTGGATGGCGATCTCGCGCACGTCCCCTTGCACGACCTCGCG
>JAICZB010000258.1 GCA_025933895.1 Thermoleophilia bacterium | reverse complement strand
GTCGTCGAGCTGCAGCAGTGCACGGGGGAGCTGGTCGAGCGGCTCGAGTCCGACGACCCGGCGGTGCTCGTCTACCTCGAGGGAATCGATTCCGACCTCGACCTGAACCACGAACGGAGCCGGCCATGACGATTGAAACAGCCCAGCGTGCGTTCGCCTTCCTGCCGATCAACGAGCGGACGCCCAAGCCGCGCAGTCGCGGCATCACCGAGATCCGCGGCCCCTACTACAGCCCCGTCGGGCGCCGTTACCTCGAAGACCTGCTCGAGACGATGGGGGAGTACGTCGACACGCTCAAGTACGCCGGCGGCTCCTTCACGCTGATGCCGCGCGAGGCGGTCCGCGCGCTGAACGAGCTCTGTCACGAGCACGAGGTCGAGGTCTCGACCGGCGGCTTCCTCGAGTACGTGCTCGCCCAGCGCGGCGAATACGTCGCCCGCTATCTGGAGGAGTGTCGCGAGCTCGGCTTCGACATCGTCGAGATCTCCTCCGGTTTCGTCACGCTGCCGGCCGACGACCTGGTCGCGCTCACGCAGGCCGTCCATGCGGCAGGGCTGAAGGCGAAGCCGGAGGTCGGGATCCAGTTCGGCGCCGGCGGCGCCTCCGCCGTCGAGGCACTCGAGGCAGAAGGAACACGCGACGTCGGGCAGGCGATCGAGCTCGCCAAGCGCCACCTCGACGCCGGTGCGCACCTGATCATGATCGAGTCGGAGGGAATCACCGAACAGGTACGGGAATGGCGCACCGACGCCGTCGCCCGCATCGTCTCCGAGCTCGGGCTCGAGCAGGTCATGTTCGAAGCCGCCGACGCCGCCGTCTTCACCTGGTACATCAAGAACTACGGGATCGACGTCAACCTGTTCGTCGACCACAGCCAGATCGTCCAGCTCGAGTGCCTCAGAGCCGGCGTCTGGGGCACCGACGACACCTGGGGCCGCATCCTCACCTATCGCGGCTCGCACGAGGACGAGGACGAGGAGGCGTGACGATGGCGGCCGCGCGCCCAGGCGACCTGGGCCGGCGTGTCGCCCACCGCCGCCGCGAGCTCGGCCTCAGCCGCGAGGAGGTCGCCCGCCGCGCCGGCGTGGCCGCGGGCTATCTCGACTACCTCGAGCACAGCCCGGCGGTGGCAATTCCGCGCGGCTCCCTGATCAGGCTCGCAGACGCGCTCGAGACGAGCGTCAAGGTCCTGCGGGGGGGCAGGGTCGACCGGCCGCCCGGGCCGGGACGCGCCGGCCCGCATCCCCAGCTCGACGAGCTCACGCACGAGGAGTGCGAAGCGCACCTGGCCGGCGGCGGTGTCGGCCGCCTCGTGTTCCTCACCGCTGGCGTTCCGCTCGCGCTGCCGGTCAACTTCCTCTACCTCGACGGTGACATCGTCTTCCGCACCCGCACGGGCGGCGCGCTCGCCGCTGCCGCCGGCACGATCGTGAGCTTCGAGGTCGACCAGATCGACGAGGCAATGAGCGAAGGCTGGAGCGTCCTCGTCAGCGGTCATGCCCACCTTGTCGACGACCCCGACGAGCTCGAGCGGATCGCTGCCCTCGGCATCGAGCCCTGGCCCGGCGGCCATCGCGAAACCGTCATCCGGATCGAGACCGCCCAACTGTCCGGCCGCAGCATCCACCAGAGAGAATCGGCGTGACCCGCGCCATCCCACAGGTATCTGGGTAGGAGGGATACGGGTTGTTCGAAGCCCTCGGCGCCGCGGGAATCGCGATCTCCATGCTGGCTTACCTGCCGCAGGTGGCCCACCTGGCGAAGGAGCACTGCTCCGCCGGAGTCAGCAGCCGCGCCTGGATGATGTGGCTGGTCAGCAGCCTGCTCATCGGAGCGCTCGCCGTGCACCGCCACGACGCCGTGTTCATCCTGCTCCAGATCAGCAGCCTCACTGCGGCCGCCGCCATCCTCTTCCTCGGCCACAGATACCGCGGTCTCGTCTGTGAAGCCCACCTGCACTCGATACCGAGACGCTGGATTGGAACAGAATCCGAGCGGTGAAAGGAGGAAGTCTTTCGATGAACGAACATGAACAATGGCAGGAGCTCGGTCAGCAGCTGCGTGTCGGCTCCGTACGGGCCGCGGGAGCGCGCGGCGCCTGATGCCGGCGAAGGATCGCCGGCGGCGACCGGCTGAGCGGGACACAAGCAGTGGCGCTTCGGCGCCGCGACAGGCGCAATCCGGCATGCTCGGCTTGCCGGAAGCGGTGCGGGCATGTCTGTTCGATCTGGACGGCGTGTTGACGCAGACCGCGAAGGTCCATGCCGCCGCCTGGAAGGAGATGTTCGACTCCTATCTGCGCAAGCGGGCGGCACGGACTGGCGAGCGGTTCGTCGCGTTCGACGCGGGCGCTGACTACGACGAGTACGTCGACGGCAAACCGCGCTACGACGGAGTGCGCTCGTTCCTCGCCTCGCGCGGGATCGAGCTGCCCGAGGGGCAGGAGGCCGATCCGCCCGCGGCGGAGACGGTGCACGGGCTGGGGAACCGCAAGAACGAGCTCGTGTTACGGCTGATCCGCGAGCGCGGGGTGGAGGCGTACGAAGGGTCGGTGCGCTACCTGGAGGCGGCGCAGAAGGCGGGGCTGCGGCGGGCGGTCGTCTCCTCGAGCAGCAACTGCCGCGAGGTCGTCGTCGCGGCCGGAATCGAGGAGTTGCTCGAGGTGCGGATCGACGGGATCGTCGCCGAGCGGGACCACCTGCGCGGCAAGCCGGCGCCGGACACGTTTCTCGCGGGCGCACGCGCGCTCGGGGTCGCACCGGCGGAGGCGGCGGTGTTCGAGGACGCACTCGCCGGCGTATCGGCCGGCCGGGCGGGCGGCTTCGGCTGCGTCGTCGGCGTCGACCGGGTCGGCCAGGCGGAGGCGCTGCGCGAGCACGGCGCCGATCTCGTCGTTGCCGATCTCGCCGAGTTGCTCGAGCCGTGATCAAGCATCCTGCCTTCGCGGTCGAGCCGTGGGCGCTACGCGAGACGGAGCTGGACCTGGACGTGATCGCGCAGGCGGGGTCGGTGTTCGCGCTTTCGAACGGCCACATCGGGCTGCGCGGCAATCTCGATGAAGGCGAGCCGAACGGGCTCCCCGGCACGTATCTGAACGGCTTCTACGAGGAGCGGCCGCTCCCCTACGCAGAAGCCGGCTACGGCTACCCGGAGGCCGGGCAGGTGGTCGTCAACGTCACCAACGGCAAGATCGTGCGACTGCTCGTCGACGACGAGCCGTTCGATGTCCGATTCGGCGACCTGCTCAGCCACGAGCGCGTGCTCGACTTCCGGACGGGCCTGCTGCGGCGCGAGGC